>JAUIJO010000136.1 GCA_030431185.1 Gammaproteobacteria bacterium
CGGCCCCGCAGCTCGCGACGGGACCGGCGCCGGGGGCGCCGCCTCAGGGCAGCCTGCGCAGCCTGCAGCCGGCGAGCACCGTGTCCCAGGGGAACATCGGCCCGGGGTCGCGCTTGCGGCGCACGCGAAGGCCGGGATCGTCCCGCGCCTCGACCTCGGTGGTATCGAGGTCTTCGTGCCCGGCGATCCCCGACAGTCCGGGCAGCATGTCCTGCAGGGATTCCAGCAGGCCCAGCAGCGCGCTGACCTGGGCTTCCCCGTAGGGCTCGTCCATGGACTGGTGGGCCGCGTCCAGCCAATGCGGCCAGCGACCGGTGTTGACCAGTTCGATGCCGATCGATCGTGCGTTGTGGCCGCGCGTGTGGTGGGCGACGCGGCCGATGTCGACGTACTGGTGCACGCTGCCGTCGCGGTCGATGTAGAAGTGGCCGCTGTTGCCCGTGCCGCTGCCCGCGTAGAGGATCTGTTCGCCGAACTCGCGGGCGGTCGCCAGGTCCGGGAGTTCGGTGCAGTGGATCACGACCAGGTCGATCGTGCTGCGGTCGCGGGCCTGCAACCGGCCCTCGTAGGGCAGGGGGGCGTGGACGATGGGCGGGGCGGGCATGGCCCGGATGCTACCATTCGCCACCGTCTCCGCCGCGCGCCGGTCGCGCCGCCGGCCCAGCCATGAGCCCCGCATGAAACTGCCCCCCGCCGATTCCCCCCTGGGCCAGCTGATGGCCCGCCTGCCCCGGGCCGGTCGGGTCGAATGGATCGGCCTGCGCCCGGCCCGCGACGTGCCGATGGAGGCCGTCGCCCAGGCCCGGGCCGTCGAGGGCGTCGGCCTGGCCGGCGACCGCTACGCCGGCGGCAGCGGCAAGCGCGGCCTTACCCTCATCCAGTCCGAACACCTGCCCGCGATCGCCGCGCTGGCCGGGCTCGATGCCGTGGCGCCGGCCACTCTCCGCCGCAACCTGGTGGTTTCCGGGATTCCGCTGGTCGCGCTGAAGGGGCGTCGCTTCCGCATCGGCGGCGCGGTGCTGGAGGGCACGGAACCCTGCGATCCATGTTCGCGCATGGAGGACGCACTGGGTGCCGGCGGTTACAACGCCATGCGTGGCATGGGTGGACTGTGCGCGCGCATCGTCGAAGGCGGCGAGCTTCGCCTGGGCGACGCGGTCGAGGCCCTGCCGGCCGCCACCGCGATGGGCGGGGGCGCCTGAGCATGCGCGGCCACTGCATCCTTTCGCATGGCTTCGAGAGCGGCCCCGACGCCACCAAGGTCACCGCGCTGGCCGACGCGGCCGAGCACCTGGGCTGGACCCACGACCGACCCGACTACACCGACCTGGACGCCAGGCGCGAAGCCAGCGAGCTGGGCGACGTGCCGGCCCGCCTCGAGCGCCTGCTGGGCCTAGCGAAGGCGGCGGCCTCGCGCGGCCCGCTGGTCCTGGCCGGCTCGAGCCTGGGGGCCTGGATCTCCGGGCGCGTTTCGCTGCAGTTGCCGGTGGCCGGGCTGTTCCTGATGGCACCGCCGATACAGTTGGGCCCCGCCCCGCGGCTGGAGGCCGCCGACGTGCCGACCTCGGTCATCCATGGCTGGCACGACGAGCTCATACCCGCGAACGACGTGGTCGAGTGGGCGCGCGCCCGCAACGCCCGCCTGCTGCTGGTCGACGACAGCCATCGGCTTTCCGCGCATGTGGATGACAGCGCCGATGCCTTCGCCGCACTGCTGCGGTCGCTCGGCCGGCGCGGCGAATGAACATGGCCGCCGACACTGCGCCGACGCGCTTCTTCGCCAGTTGCGGCAAGGGACTGGAATACCTGCTGGCCGACGAGCTGGCAGCACTGGGCTGCGATAGCGCCAAGGCGGCGATCGCCGGCGTCAATGCGGTGGGTACGCTGGCCGATGCCCAGCGCGCCGTGCTGTGGTCGCGCCTGGCCAGTCGCGTTTTGTGGCCGCTGACCGAGTTCGACTGTCCCGACGAGGACGCGCTCTACGCGGGCGCGAAGGCGATCGACTGGACGCGCCATCTCGAGCCGGGCCACAGCCTGGCCATCGACGCGCATGTCTCGGGCGATGCCATCACCCACGAGCGCTACGCGGCGCAGCGGGTCAAGGACGCCGTCGTCGACGTCATGCGCGAGGCCACCGGCGACCGTCCCGACGTCGACCTCGACGCGCCGGACCTGCGCCTCAACCTGGTGGTGCGCAAGGGGCGGGCGATCCTCTCTGTCGACCTCGGCGGCGGTCCGCTGCATCGCCGCGGATGGCGACAACACCAGGGCGAGGCGCCGCTGAAGGAAACCCTGGCCGCCGCCGTGCTGTTGCGTGGGCAGTGGCCCCGGATCTACGCGGAGGGCGGCGCGCTGCTCGACCCGATGTGCGGCAGCGGCACCCTGGTGATCGAAGGCGCGCTGATGGCCGCCGATGCCGCGCCAGGCCTGTCGCGCTACGGCGCGATGCGACCCACGCGCTGGCGCGGATTCGACGTCGCGCAATGGAAGCGCCTGGTCGACGACTCGCGGCAGCGCGAGGCGGCGGGCATGAACGCACTGCGGGCGTGCTTCTTCGGAAGCGACAGCGACCCGGCGGCGATCCGTGCCGCGCGCGACAATGCCGCGCTGGCAGGACTGACCGGCGTGATCGCCTGGGACCATGCCGATATCGGTCGCCTGCCCGTGCATCCGGCCGGGCGCGGGCTGGTGGTCTGCAACCCGCCCTATGACGCGCGCCTGGCCGCGGATCCCGCCCTGTACCGCGCGCTGGGCGATGCCCTGCGCCATGCGGTCCCGGGCTGGCGTGCCAGCCTGCTCTGTGGCGACGCCCAGCTGGCGCGCGCGACGGGCCTGCGCGCGGCCAAGGTCTACCAGTTGTTCAATGGCGCCATCGAGTGCAGCCTCATCGCGGTCGATCCCGTCGCGCCGCCGGAGCGCAGCGTCAGCGAGCGCCCCGCGCTGAACGAAGGCGCGCAGATGGTCGCCAACCGCTTGCGCAGGAACCTGCGCAAGCTGAAGGCCTGGCGCCGGCAGGAAGGCATCACCTGTTTCCGGGCCTACGACGCCGACCTGCCCGAATATGCCGCGGCGATCGATGTCTACGAGACGGCCGAGTCGCCATCGCGCACGTTCCTGCACGTGCAGGAATACGCCGCGCCCGCGACCATTCCCGAAGCCGACCAGAATCGCCGCCGCAACGAGCTGATGGCCGCGGCCCGCGAGGTCTTCGACGTGCCGCGCGAGCAGCTCGCGCTCAAGACCCGGGCCAAGGGCAAGGGCGGCAGCAAGTACGGTGCGTTCGATACGCGCGGCGAGCTGCTGCCCGTCCGCGAAGGCCAGGCCCTGCTGCGGGTCAACCTGTTCGACTATCTCGATACCGGCCTGTTCCTGGACCACCGTCCGCTGCGCATGCGCCTGTTCGAGGAGGCCGACGATACCCGCTTCCTCAACCTGTTCGGCTACACCGGCGCGGCGACCGTGCAGGCCGCCGTCGGTGGCGCGCGTGCCACCACCACCGTGGACCTGTCGGCGACCTACCTGCAGTGGTGCGCCGACAACCTGTCGGCCAACGGCATCGGCGGGCGCCACCACCAACTGGTCCAGGCCGACGTGATGGAGTGGCTGTCGGCGGCCGGCGGGCAGTACGACCTGGTGTTCTGCGACCCGCCCACGTTCTCGAATTCCAAGCGCGCGGAGGATTTCGACATCCAGGCCGAGCACGTGCGCCTGCTCCGGCTCGTCGTCGGACGCCTGGCGCCCGGCGGGGTGGCGTACTTCTCCAACAACTTCCGCCGTTTCCGGATGGACGATGCCGCTATCGCAGGGTTCGCCGTTTGCGAGGAGATCAGCGCCGCGACGCTGCCGCCCGACTTCGCCCGCAACGCGCGCATCCATCGCTGTTGGCGGCTGCGGCCCCGCTGACCCGGCGGGCATCCCGGGCACCCCGGGTACTTCGGGTACTCCGGGTACTCCGGGCATCGACGGCGGCGCGGCATCCGTGCGTCCCATCGAAGCCCGCGATTGGCGACGTTTCGCGATGTCGTTTTTCGCATTCTTGGCTATCGTTCCGCAGGTGGAACGAACCGCTGCCGGGGTGTGGGTAGCGCCGGCCCCGTTCCGGCGCATCCTTGTCGCCAGCCAATCCTGGCGCGTGAAACGAGGGCATCCCCATGGCAACCCACGCCAACGACAGCCGCAATGCGCACGTCAGCCGCCTCGTCCGGGGCCAGCCTGCCTCGGACGGTGCCGGCGTCCGCCTGACCCGGGTGATCGGCAGCCCCATGCTCCCGGACCTCGACCCGTTCCTGCTGCTGGACGAATTCGGCACCGACAAGCCCGAGGACTACCTGGCCGGCTTTCCCGACCATCCCCATCGCGGCTTCGAGACCGTGACCTACATGCTGGATGGCCGCATGCGGCACAAGGACAACCATGGCAACGAAGGCGTCCTCGTGCCGGGCAGCGTGCAGTGGATGACCGCGGGCCGCGGCCTGGTGCACTCGGAGATGCCCGAGCAGGAGGAAGGCCGCATGCGCGGCTTCCAGCTCTGGGTCAACCTGCCCGCGCGCGACAAGATGACCGCGCCCCGCTACCAGGAGTTCGCGCCGGAGCGGATCCCGGTGGTGCAACCGGCCGAGGGCGTCAGCGTGAAGGTGATCGCGGGCGAGGTCGACGGCGTCGCCGGTCCGATCGTGCAGCCGGCGACCGACCCGGTCTACCTCGACATCGCGCTGGAGGCCGGTGCGGCCTGGGCACATCGCCTGCCCGAAGGGCACAGCGCGTTCGCCTACGCCTACGAGGGCGGCGTCACCGTGGGCGAGGGCGAGGACGCGCGCGCGCTTCCGGTACAGGCGCTGGCGGTGCTGGCGGGCGGCGAGCGCCTGGTGGTCGCCGCCGGCGATGGACCCGCGCGCCTGATCCTGGTCGCCGGACGTCCGCTGAGGGAGCCCGTGGTCCGCCATGGCCCCTTCGTCATGAACAGCAAGCAGGAGGTCATGCAGGCCTTCATCGACTACCAGGAGGGCCGCTTCTGAGGGCCCGGGGCGCGGTCCCCGATGGGTTCGTCCGCGGCCGGGGCCGGGCACGTCGACCGGGGCAGGCACGGGGGCTGCAACACGAAGGCCACGCATGATGCGTGGCCTTCGTGGCGTCCCTCGTGAACCGGAGGGCGGTCAGACGTCGCCGACGACGTCCGGGCGTTCGGGACCGAGCCAACGGTAGAGCATCCCGCCCAGCAGGCCGCCCAGGATCGGGGCCAGCCAGAACAGCCACAATTGCGAGATCGCACCGCTGCCGGCGAACAGCGCCACGCCGGTGGAACGTGCCGGGTTCACCGAGGTGTTGGTGACCGGGATGCTGATCAGGTGGATCAGGGTGAGTCCCAGCCCGATGGCGATCGGCGCGAAGCCGACCGGCGCGCGGCTGTGGGTCGCGCCCATGATGATCACCAGGAACATGGCCGTCATCACCACCTCGCACAGGAAGGCCGCTGCCACGCTGTAGCCGCCCGGTGACAGTGCGCCGTACCCGTTGCTGGCGAAGTTGCCCGCCGACGCGGGATCGGAGGCGAAACTGCCCGAGCCACTGGCGATCTGCCACAGGATGAAGCCGCCCAGCAGGCCGCCGAGTACCTGCGCCACGATGTAGGGCAACAGGTCGCGCGCCGGGAAGCGCCCGCCGGCCCAGAGCCCGAAGCTCACCGCCGGATTGAAGTGACCGCCCGAGATGTGGCCGAACGCATACGCGCCGGTCAGCACCGTCAGGCCGAAGGCGAACGCGACGCCCAGGAAGGCGATGCCCAGGGGATTGCCATCGCCGCCGAAATTCGCCGCGAGCACCGCGCTGCCGCAGCCGCCCAGCACCAGCCAGAACGTACCTATGAACTCCGCACCCAGTCGCTTGATCATGGACTTTCCCTCCCGAAGAGACCGACTTGTTTGGCCATCGTTCAGGATGAAACTAGAGCCCGTGTGAGGCTGGCGTGTTCGTCCAGAGGGGGCAGGTGCGGCTCATGCGCGACATCCGGTCCCCGGCCCGGTGGCACGCGGGCGGGCGCGGCGCGGTCCTCCCCTTTCCCCGCATCCCGGGCCTTGACCGGGCGCGCTAGCCATTGAAAAAGCCGCCCCGGTGGGGGGCGGCTTTCATGTCGACGCGTCCCGCGGGACTCAGTTGCTGGTGAGCTGCGGACTGTTGAACTGGAGCTGCTGGGTCGCCTGCAGGGCCTGGTCCAGCCGATCCTGCGACTCCGCCTGCACCCAGATATGGGCGGTCCGGTCGCGGCCGACCTTCACCAGGGTCTCGCGGGCGATGATGTCGGGCTTGCCCGCCAGCTCGCTGCGATACCAGTGGATCTCCTGTCCGTCGACCCGGCCTGCTTCTTCCCGGTCGCTGCGCTTGGGCTCGAATCCGGGCTTCTTGCTGATGTACATGCCGAAGGCTTCGGACCCGTCCGCTCGCAGGGCCCGGCAGAAATCCGCGTCGCCCGCGCTGCTGTATTCCCAGGTCAGGCCCGTGCTGGCGGGCAGGAGTGGGCAGCCCTCGGCCGCCGATTGCGCGCTTGCCTGGCCCCATGCGCCCAGACCGAGCGCGCACAACACCAAGACTCCCCTAAGGTTCTTCATCTGGATTCCCCCCTGTATGGCCAAAACAGGCCGGTGATCACAAGCCGACCATAAAACACTATTGGGACATTGACAAATCCGGGGGAATACTGTTGCAGATGCAACTGTCAGCCGGGGCGGTCGGGCAGGGGGATGAACTCGTCGTCGCCCTCGATGCGGCCGAAGCGGCCGGCCACCCAATCGTCCTTGGCCTGTTCGATGCGCTCCTTCGAACTGGACACGAAGTTCCACCACATGTGCCGCGGCCGGTCCAGCGGTTCGCCGCCCAGCAGCATCGCTTTCAGCGGGGTCCGGGCCCGCAGCCTGGGGCGGCTGCCGGGCTCCAGCACCACCAGGTGCTTGTTGGGGATGTCGGCCCCATCGAGCTGCGCATCCCCGTCCAGCACGTACAGCGCGCGCTCGGGATGGGTGGCTTCCAGCACCAGTTCCGCGTCGGGGTCGAGGTCGATCGCCACGTAGAGCGTGTCGGTGAACACCCTGACCGGGGACTCTTCCCCGAAAGCGCGGCCGGCCACGATGCGCAGCCACTGCCCGTCGTGGCGGCGTTGCGGCAGGCTTGCCGCGGGGTGGTGGTGGAAGGCGGGCGCGGTTTCCTCGTCGGCCAGCGGCAGCGCCACCCAGGTCTGCATGCCATGCAGCGGGTGCGGGCCTTCACGCAGTCCCGCGGGGGTGCGTTCGGAGTGCGCGATGCCGCGACCGGCCGTCATCCAGTTGACGTCGCCGGGATTGATGTCCTGCACGCTGCCCAGGGTGTCGCGGTGGTTGATGCATCCCGACCAGAGGAAAGTCACCGTCGCCAGCCCGATGTGGGGATGGGGGCGCACGTCGACGCCATTGCCCGGTTCGAATACCGCCGGCCCCATGTGGTCGACGAACACGAAGGGGCCGACGCTTCGCGCCTGGATCGTGGGAACGGCGCGGCGGACCTGGAAACCCCCCAGGTCATGCACGCGCGGGGCGATGATCGTGTTCATGGGCTCGTGCTCCGGAATGTCGCCCTAGGATGGCATCGGCGGCGTGAAGCGGAATGCCACTGGTTGCAACACTGTGTCGCCAACCGGGCTCAGGGCGGCAGGGGACGATCCGAGACGCGGGCCTGCCCGTCGGCGTCGAATTCGACGACGAAGCGGTGGTCGTACTCCGCCTCGGTCATCGCCGGGATGTCGCAGCCGCACAGCGCCGCGACGATGCCGGGCACGGTATTGCTGTGGCCCACGACCAGGATCGTGCCCGCGCGATGGCGCTCGCGCAGGGTGGCGGCGAACGCGTCGGCCGGTTCGCGCGCGTCATAGGCGGTCACCGGCAGGTCGTGCGCCAGCGCGGTGGGCGCGGCGGTCTGCCGGGTGCGGCGATACGGCGTGGCATAGACCGCGACCAGGCTGGCGGCCTCGAGAGAACGCGCCAGCCGTTGCGCGCGCTGCTCGCCCGCCACGATCAGCGCGGGATCCGGGTCGGTGGTCGCCGTGTCCTTCTCCGCGTGGCGCACGACGACGAAGGTCGGCGCCTCCGGCCCGGGCGCGCGGGCGGCCTCGTGCGAGCAGGCCGCGGCAAGGAACACGAGGCTGAGCAGGGAGACGATCCGCGCGACGTGCCGGGCGGCGACGCGCGCGCTGTCCATGCAACGTCCGGTGGCGAGACCCATGGTCGATTCCCCGTGCCGGACGGAAGGCCGGCCGCATGGCGCGAGTCTAGCGCGGGCGTCGCGAGCTGTGATCGCCTTGGCGGGGCGTCTGGCCTTCTCCCAGCTGCCTTGCCTCCCTCCTATCGGGCGAACAACCGGCGGATGTCGCGGAATGCCTTGAACTCCAATGCATTGCCGCAGGGATCGAGCAGGAACATCGTCGCCTGTTCACCCGGTTCGCCGCGGAAGCGGATGCCGGGCTCGATCACGAAGTCGATGGCGCGCGCTTGCAGGCGGCCGGCGAGGTCGTGCCAGGCCTCCCATTCGAGCACGACGCCGAAGTGCGGCACGGGAACGTCGTGGCCATCGACCGGATTGGAGTGCCGGTGGCCCGCCCCGGCCGGCGCTTCGTGGATCACCAGCTGGTGGCCGAAGAAGTCGAAGTCGACCCAGTGCGCGCTGCTGCGTCCTTCGCGGCAGCCGAACACGTCGCCGTAGAAGCGCCGGGCGGCGGCCAGGTCGTCGACGGGGATGGCGAGATGGAAGGGCGGCAGGGGCATGGCGCGCGCTCGGATCCAGGATGTCGGCCAAGGGTAAGCGACTGGCGTCCGGGTGGGGCAGGGGTCGCGTCTCGCGGCCTGCGACCGGGGCCGGGTACAGTGGCGGTCCCCCCAGGCCGTGGTCG
>JAUIJO010000137.1 GCA_030431185.1 Gammaproteobacteria bacterium
GACATGGCGGTTGAAGTCGTCGCCGGGCTTGACGCTGACGTCGCGCGCGTCCAGGTCGATGCCGAAGTCGCCCAGCAGGGGCTTGTCGGCCGAGTCGGCGGCGGCGGGGAACGCGGCCGCGAGGCCGAGCGCCGCGGCCAGGCCGAGGCTCAGGGTGGAAAGTTTCATGCACGATTCCAACAGGATGAAGGCCACAAGGCTAACGGGCGACCGGCATGCCGTCGTGTGTCGATGGTTTGGGCGGCCCGTTCAGCTTCCAGGCCCTGCAGCGCAGGCGGCTCAACGCCCGAACAGGTCCGGATGGCGGCGGGGCTGGCAACGCAGGTATTGCGGCGGCGCCTTCACCGAGGCACCCAGGTGCGCCGCGGCATGCCAGGGCCAGCGCGGGTCGTAGAGCATGCCGCGCGCCAGCGCGACGAGGTCGGCATCGCCGTTCGCGACGATGGCTTCGGCATGGTCGTAGTCGGTGATCAAGCCCACCGCGACGACGGGGATGCCGACCGCCTGCTTCACCGCGCGCGCCAGCGGGACCTGGTAGCCCGGCCCGACCGGAATCGCCTGGTCGCGATGGAGGCCGCCACTCGATACATGGATCGCGCTGCAACCGCGCGCCTCCAGCTCGCGCGAGAACGCGAGCGTCTGCTCGACGTCCCAGCCCCCTTCCACCCAGTCGGTACCGGACAGGCGCACCGTGACCGGCCGGTCCGCCGGAAACGCCCCGCGCACCGCCTCGAACACTTCCAGCGGGAAGCGCATGCGCTTTTCGAGGCTGCCGCCCCAGTCATCGTCGCGACGATTCGACAGCGGCGACAGGAACTGGTGCAACAGGTAGCCGTGGGCGGCATGGATCTGCACGGCGTCGATGCCGATCCGGGCCGCGCGCCGGGAGGCGTCGGCGAATGCGTCGCGGATCGCCACCATGTCTTCGCGCTCCAGCGCGCGCGGCGCATCGTCGCCCGCATGGAAGGCCAGGGCCGAGGGCGCGACGGTGCGCCAGCCCCTGGCATCGCCGGGCGGCAGCTGTGCGCCGCCCCGCCAGGGCACTTCGGTCGACGCCTTGCGTCCGGCATGGGCGAGCTGGATCGCGATCGGCATGTCGGAACAGTGGCGCACCGTCGCGAGGGTGGCCGCCATCGCCGCTTCGGTCGCGTCGTCGTAGAGGCCGACGTCGGCAGGGGAAATACGCCCCTCGGGCAGGACCGCGCTGGCCTCCAGGGTCAGCAGGGCCGCCCCCGACAGCGCCAGTTGGCCCAGGTGCACGCGATGCCAGTCGGTCATGCAGCCGTCCACGGCGGAGTACTGGCACATCGGCGCGATGACGATGCGGTTGGCCATCGACAGACCGCCGACGGTGAGGGGCTGGAACAGGCGTGGAGAGGGCATGGGGGATCTCGGGAAGCGCGTTGTCCGCACGCGCGTGCGCGGATGTCGGTGGCCCATGCTACCGGGGTCGGCGTGGGCGGGCCGTGCGGACGCGCAGCGTTCCGGACGCCGTGGCGCGCCTGCCTCGCGACCCTGCCATCAGTCATAGACCAAACAGTCTAGACAGAACGGTCTAGACGGCGTACGGTGGCATCCACCCCCTCCCTATCGAGGCTGCTTCCCTTGAGTCGACCGCCCCGCCCCCCCAAACCCACGCCCGCCGAACTGGGCCTCCTGCGCACGCTGTGGCGCCTCGGCCCCGGCACCGTCAAGCAGGTCCACGCGCAGATGCAGCGCGAACGCCCGGAGGTGACCTACGCCACCGTGCTGCGCCTGATGCAGGTCATGCATGGCAAGGGGCTGCTCAAGCGGGACGAGAGCCAGCGTTCGCACGTGTATGCCGCCGCCCAGGCCCAGGGGTCCCTGCAGACGCGACTGCTGGACGACCTGATCCACAAGGCCTTCTCCGGCTCCGGCAAGGACCTGGTCCTGGCCGCGTTGCGCGGCGGACGCGTCAGCGACGAAGAGCGGGAAGAGATCCAGCGTTTCCTCGAGGAGACCCGCGATGACTGACCTGGCCACCACCCTCGTGCCGGCGCTGGCCGGCATGCTGTTCGACTTCCTCTGGCAGGGCGCGCTGATCGGCCTGCTGGCCTGGCTCGCGCTCGCCCTGCTGCGCAATGCCCGGCCGCAGGCGCGCTATGCGGTCGCCTGCATCGCCATGCTCGCCTGCATCGCGGTCCCCGCGACGCAACTGCTCCGCACCTTGGGCGCCCCCGCACCGGGCGGCGCGCATGCCGCGACGGCTCCGGCCACGCAGTTCTTCACGTTCGACGCCGCCACCGCGCCGGCACGGGAGGCGGCGGGCAGCCTGGCCGGCTGGCCGGCCCTGCCCGCCGATGCCCTGCCCTGGATCGTCGCCCTGTGGGCGGCGGGCGCGGGATTGCTGGCGCTCCGCATGGGCCTGGGCCTGCTCTGGATTCGTCGCCTGCGGCCCGCCACGGCACCCGCCGGAACGGCGGCCTGGCAATCGCGGCTCGATCGCATGGCAACGGCGATGGGCATCCGCCGTAAGGTCCTGTGGCGCGTGCTGGCCGAGGGCGACACGCCGCTGGCGGCGGGCTGGTGGCGGCCGGTGGTGATGGTGCCGGCCGCGCTCGTCCTGCACATGCCCACCCCGCTGCTGGAAGCGCTGGTGGCGCACGAGCTCGCCCACGTGCGTCGCCACGACTACCTCGTGAACCTGTGCCAGGGCGTGGTCGAGGTGTTGCTGTTCTACCACCCGGTCGTCTGGTGGCTGTCGCGCCAGGTCCGCCTGGAGCGCGAGCAGGTCGCCGACGACATCGCCGCGCGCCTGATCGGCGAACCCCGTCGCCTCGCCATCGCCTTGTCCGAACTCGATCGATACGTCCCCGTCCCCACTCCCGCGCTCGCCGCCCATGGAGGTCACCTGATGTCCCGCATCCAGCAACTCATCCGTCCCCGTCGCCGCGCGCCCGGCAGTGCCGTTGCCCTGCCGCTGGTGGCACTTGCCATCGCCGGCGTGGCCATCGCCCATGCCGCCACCGCCCCCGCGCCGCCGGCCACCGACCCGGCCTCGCCGGCCCCCACATCGGCGCCTGCGGCACCTGCCGGACGCGACGCCGGGCCCGCCGGCGTGGCACCGCCGGCACCGCCCGCCGCGCCGACCCCGCCGAGCGCGGCACCCCGCCCACCCGCACCGCCGGCGGCCGTCTCGCACACCCGCACGTCCGCGACGACGGTCACCCGTAGCATCACCACGGGCACGGGTGCCGGCTACGCGCTGGTCCGCCGCGACCACGACGGCATCACCCTGATCGGCGACAGCCAGGACCGCGATGCCGTGCGGCGCGCACGCCAGGACATCGACGGCGACTTCATCTGGTTCGAGCGCGACGGCAAGGACTACGTGCTCACCGATCCCACCACCGTGGCCAAGGCCAGGGCCGCGTGGCAGCCACTGGATACGCTCGACACCCGGATGCAGGCCCTCGATGCGAGGATGCGTCCGCACAGTGAGCGGATGGAAGCGCTGGGCGCCCGCATGGACGCCTTGTCGGACACGCGCGACGATCGCGCCATGGACGAAACCGCACGCAGGATGCAGGAACTGGGCGAACGACAGCGCGCGCTGGGCGAACGACAGGCAGAAATGGCCCGCCGGATGGCCAGCGCCGACGAACACCAGCGCGACCAGGCCGGGCGCGACATGGAAGCGCTGGCGCGGCAGCAGGCCGACCTGGCCCGCCAGATGGACGTCCAGCAACGCGAGATGGACGCGCACGCCTCACGGCTGGAGGCGCAGGCGGCCCCGATGGAAGCGCTGGGTCGCCAGATGGAGCAGGCCGGCAAGCCGATGGAAGCGATCGGCAAGGACATGGAGGCCGTCGGCAAGCAGATCGAGGCCGTCGCCGCCGAGGCCGACGCGCAGGTCAGGCAGCTGATCGACGAGGCGGTCGCGCGTGGCCTGGCCAGCCCCTCGCCGGTGCGGCGCTGAGGCAACATCGGCATGCCCCGCCGGGCGACCGCATCAGGGCGTGGCGGTCGCCGTCGACCCCACGCCCGGCGCCCATCCCGAGTCCGCGTAACGGCGGACCAGGGCATGGAGGAAGCGTCGGCCATCGAGAAGGGACTGCACCCGGATGCGTTCGTCCAGGCCGTGGGCATGGCTGCCCTCTGCGTCGTGGAACATGCCCGAGACGCCATAGGTGGGGATGCCCGCCGCATTGAGGAAGCGGCCGTCGGTGGCACCGGTCGTCATCGTCGGCACGATCGCCACGCCGGGCCAGATGCCTTCGGCGACGTCCCGCACCGGCGCCAGCATGCCCTCGTCAAGCGGTGGCGGTACCGTCGACTGGCCGATCTCGCCCACCGGCTCGATCCGGATGCCCGGAGCCCCGATCGCCTGCGCCAGGGTCGCCTGCACCCGTTCGACGGGTACGTTCGGGAGGATCCTGCAATTGATGTTGGCGGTGACCTTCTGCGGCTGCGCGTTCGGCGCATGGCCGCCGTCGATCATCGTGGGGATGCAGGTCGTGCGCAGCATGCCGTTCCAGCCCGGATTGATGTCCCACAGGCGTGACGCCGCCGCCTCGTCGGACGGATCGGCCAGCACCGCGCGCATGTCGGCGGCCACCTCGGGCGCCACCTGGCCGGCCTGGGCCTCGAAGTAGGCGCGCACCGCCGGATTCACCTCGATCGGGAATGCATAGGCTCCGATCGAAGCCATCGCCGCCCCCATCCGCGCGATGGCGTTCTGCTTCCTGGGCCGCGAACTGTGGCCGCCTCCGTCGGTGAGCGTCAACTGGAAGTCCTGGTAGACCTTCTCGCCGGCCTGCACCTGAAGCGCGACGGGCCTGCCGGCGTCGTCCAGTTCGCCGCCCGCGCCCTCGTTGAGCGCGAACGCCGCATCCAGCACCTCGGGTTTCGTCCGGACCAGCCAACTGACGCTGTTGAAGATGTCCGGCGTTTCCTCGCCGCACGTCAGCGCCAGTTTGATCCCGCGCCGGGGCACGTAGCCTTCCTCGCGATAGCGGATCACCGTATCGGTCAAGGCCGCCGCCATCGCCTTGTCGTCGGAAGCGCCACGCGCGTAGAAGAAGCCATCCTCTTCGACGAGGGTGAACGGATCGCGCACCCAGTCCTCGCGCCTGGCCTCGACCACGTCGATGTGGGCAAGCAGCAGCAAGGGCTTGAGGCTGGGATCGCTTCCACGCAACAGCGCGACCAGCGCGCCGTCCCGGGGCCGGTCCGGCGGTGCGATCACCTGGATGTCGGCCGCGTCCAGGCCCGACGCTTCCAGGCGTGCGCCCATCGCCTCGGCCGCGCGCGTGCAGCTCCCGGACGAGCGGGTGGTGTCGATCTCCACCAGCTCCCGATAGAGGGCCCGGAACGCGGCCTCCGAGGGGTCCGCGTCCGCCGCGTGGCTCCCGACGGGAGCGGCGGCGAGCGCCATCAGGGCCAGGCCTTTCCAGAACGGCTGTCGCATCGGTCGTCTCCCCGGGTCGTGGATCCCGATGGTACGACCTCATGCCCGGGAACGCCGCGCCCTCACCGGGACCGGCGATCGCGACAGGTCAGCGGCGACGGAATCCGCCGCCCATGGGACGCCCGCCCAGGCCCCCGCGGAAACCACCCATGGGTCTCGACGGTCCCATCGGCCGTGCCGCGGGGCGAGGTGCCGGCCGCTGGGCGGGACGCGGCGCCGGCCGGGCGAAGTCACCGTTGATGCGCTGCTGGCCCCGCTCCCGCGCGATCCGGTCGCGGTCGAGATCGCGCGTCTGCACGGGCGCGCGCGTGCCTCCGTCGGGGCGCGTCACCTGCTCCCATCCATTCTCGTCGTGCCGGTAGACGTTGCCGTCGTGTCCCGCGTAGATGTCGTCGTTGACCTTGACGGCCCCGCCGCCCTGCAACGACCCACTGTCCGCGTTGTAGTGGAAGCCGCCGGCCCCCGCGACGTCCACGCGATTGCCGTCGCTGTCGAAACCGCCCACGCCTGCCGCACCGCCCGGCCCCCTCGCGGCTGCGCCGGCACTGTCGGTGACGCGGCCCGTGCGGGTGTTGACCACGGTGCGGTCCCCGGCCACGCCGGCGCGTCCCGTGTAGGCATTGCCAGCACCGGCCACGTCCCCCGAGACCACGCGACCGGTCTGCGGGTTGTAGCGGATGCCCTCGGCCCCCGCCCGGGTCGTGCCGGTATACGCATTGGTGTTGACGCCGGCACGGCCCCGACCGCGGCCCCCCGTGCGTTCGTTGTAATAGCCTCCCCGCGCGGCGCGGCCGTAATTGCCGGTCCACGGGTTGGCCCAGGCCGCCGCGTTGCCACGGACCGCCGCCGCGCCCCAGTGGCCATAGACATTCCAGGCAGCGGCACCGCCGCCCCACCAGCCCCAGGGGTAGGCCGGGCCATACCACGGCCCCCACCACGGACTGTACGGCCCGTACCAGCCCCCGCCCCAGCCCCAGCCCCAGCCGAAGGTCCAGCCGACCCAGGGATTCCAGCCGAAATAGGCGCCCATGCCATAGGTCGCCGGACAGCCGTACCAGTAGTTCCCCAGCCAGGGATCACAGCCATAGCCGGTGCCGTAGACCACGACATCGTTGCTCACGACCGTGCCGTAGTAGCCGGGCGTATAGCCCACGTAGACCTCGTCGCCCGTGCTGCCATAGACCCGCACGTAGGTGACGTAGTGCAGCGGGGACGAGGTGGGGATCGAATAGATCGCGGCGGGCACGCTGTCGGCCACCGCCCACGGACCGGTCGGCGAAGGCGCGACGAACCAGATGCCCTTGTCGACGGCGTAGAAGTGCTGGCCATCGACGCGGATCACCGGCACCGGCGTGTTCCAAGCGTACTGGAGCGCCGTGCCTTCGATCGGCCGGAATCGCGGATCGCCGTCATAGGTCACCTGCAACGCCGCCTGGCCACGATCGACGCTGGCGGTCTGCGGGATGCTGTTGGCGATCAGGGATTCCTTCGCCTCGGGCGTGCCGGGAATCGACGCCAGTGCGCCGCTGCGGGGGCTGTCGGGCGGAATGGAACGGAAGTCGGCGGGGAGGCTCGAGGCGGAGACATGGCGCCATGGGCCCTGGCTGCCGGATGCGGAGAACCAGCGCCCGGAGACCAGCGCATACCAGGCATAGTCCTGGTCGGCATCGACGAACACGTCGGCGCCCGTGTTGGAGACGTAGCTCAGCGCGGTACCCGGAATGTCGGCGAATTCCGGCTCGCCCTGCGTGGTGATGAGCTCGGCCGGACGCGTGCGCACCTCGATCACAGGCAGCCGCCCGTCCGCGAACGCGTCGGCGAGATCCGGCGGCGGGTTGTCCAGCGTGTCCACCGTCCCGGCCGCCACGGCCTCCCGGCGCGCCTGTTCCAGGGCCCCGTCGACCACCCCGGCGAGGGTCCAGGGGCCCCCGAGCGAGGCGGCCGTCACCCAGTGCCCGGCGACATGCAGGTAATAGCGGCCGCCCTGTTCCAGGACCAGCGACCGGGTGTTGATGACGCGCCTGACGCCACTGCCGGCGGTGGCCCGGAGCGCGGGCTCGCCCTCGATCCGCACCAGCAGCGCGGGTGCGGCGCGCAGCAACAGTTCGGGGGGATCGTTGGCGACCGGCAAGGAGCGCGTCCTGCGGTCGACCGCGGCGACCGCCAGCGAGGATTCGAGCTGCTCGAGCGACAGCGTCAGCGTGGCACCGGGCCCGAGCACCCCGCGCACCATGTCCAGGTAGCGCGCCTCCTGGTCCACCGCCGTGGGAAAACTGGCCGAATCCAGCGCGACATCGCTGAGGACGACGGCCCGGGCCTCCTTGTCCACCTGCGTGCGGGCCTGGAAGCGGACCACTCCATAGTCGAAGGCGTCCTGCGCATGGCCGTCCGCGCCGGCATGGGTCCCCGTCGCGACCGAGACCGCGAAGCGGCCCGAAAGCCGCGCGTCCTGCCACTCGTCGTACTGGGGCTGGTGGATGTTGAAGACGGTGCCGCCCGACGTGAACTGCCTCGGGAACGGCCTCGCATCGATCGCGACGCCATCGGAGCCCACCGGCGCGGGATCGGGCGCCGTGGCCGCTGGCGCCGGCGCTGCGGTTGCAACGGGCGGATCGGCGACACCGGGCGCACTGGCACAGGCAACGACGAACACCAGGACTGCGACCAGCCCCCCCAGACGTATCGACTGCATGCGGAATCCTCCGGTTGCCCCGTTGATCGTCCCGCCGGGCCGATGTCGTTCCATGGCGACCCGGGAATCAGGGCCACCCGGGCCTGTCAGGCACGGTCGCGCGACGATGCGCGGTGATCGCGGGCATTCTCGCCATCTCCATGTCCCGATGGTGTCAAGGCGCTGGAACGGGCGGGCATGCCGGTCGATGCGCGCCTTGCGGTCGCGCGGTGGCCGGAGGCCCGCGCGAGGCGGGGCGACCGATGTGGACCCACCCTGCACGCGGCCTGGTGGATGATGCCGCCCCCAGCGGAATCCCACGAAGGCCATCCATGAAGACGCGACACCCGACGACGACGAAACACGTGCTGGGCCTGGTGGCCTGGCTGGTCTTTGTGTTCGCGGCCTCGGCGGCGGGCGCGGCGGCTTCGATCCAGGCCAGGCCGTTCTATGCGGAACTCCTGCAGCCCGCGTGGGCGCCGCCGGCTTCCGTGTTCGGTCCGGTTTGGAGCCTGCTGTACGCCCTGATGGCATGGGCGGCCTGGCTGGTGTGGCGCGAAGGCGGCTGGCGCGAACGACGCATGCCGCTGGTGCTGTTCCTGCTCCAACTGGTGGCGAACGTCGCATGGAGTTGGCTGTTCTTCGCCTGGCACCAGGGCGCGCTCGCGTTCGCCGACATCGTGCTGCTCTGGCTGCTGATCGCCGCCACCCTGGTGGCGTTCTGGCGCGTGCGGCCGCTGGCGGGAGCGCTGCTATTGC
>JAUIJO010000346.1 GCA_030431185.1 Gammaproteobacteria bacterium
CGCGGCGCGGCGGCAGCGGTGGCGGCCTCGGCCAGGTACGGCAGGTGGCCCGGCAGGCGTGCATCGGCGGTGAAGTAGTCGCGGTGCCAGGGCTGCAGCGGGTGCACCGTGCACAGGCGCTCGAACAACCGGCGTCGGCGCGCCGCGCGATCGACGCCGCGATCCACCAGTCCCTGGCCGACGTAGTCCACCAGGTCGCTGATCACCACCGACGGCGGC
This sequence comes from Gammaproteobacteria bacterium, assembly GCA_030431185.1. GTDB lineage: Bacteria > Pseudomonadota > Gammaproteobacteria > Xanthomonadales > Xanthomonadaceae > Marilutibacter. The sequence goes on from JAUIJO010000346.1 coordinate 220, forward strand.
CGTTCGCTGCCGTCACGAATGTCCTGGCCGACGTAGCTCAGGTACAACGACTCGCGGGCACTGAGCAGCACCTCCAGGAACAGGTAGCGATCATCCTCGCGGCTGGAACGGTCTCCGCGACGGGGCTGGGTGGCCATGCGGTCCAGCGAGGTGGGCACGCCCAGCCGTGGGAAGGCGTCGTCGTTCATGCCCACCAGGGCGATCAGGCGGAACGGGATGGAGCGCATCGGCACCAGCGAGCAGAACGTGACCGCGCCGCGCAGGAAACCGGCCGCGCCGCCCGTCCCTTCCAGGGCAGCGGTGAGTGCCGCGCGCACCACGTCGATGGACACCGCCTGCTCGCCGAGCGCGGGCGCGGCCTCGGCGCATGCCGACATGACCGCGTCGCGCAGTGCCTGCACCGCCTCCTCCTCCTCCCGTCCCGGCTGCAGGAAGCGATCCACCAAGGCGAGCAAGGTGCGCGACCACGAGGCCATGTCGCGCGGCCGGGACAGCGTCGCCGCGGCCTGCTCGAGGCTGTCCAGGAAGCTGGCCAGGCCGCCCAGCACCATGCCGTCCCCCGCCGCCACCCCCGGCCAGGCGCGCACCCCGGCGAAGCTGGCATCCACCGGCATGGCATGGCCGAGCAGCAGGCGGTCGAGGCCGGCGCGCCAACTGTGCTCCGGCGTGTTGCCCAGGCCCAGGCGTTGCCGGTGGTCGCCGTCGAAGCCCCAGCGAATGCCGGTTCCGGCCACCCACTGGCGGATGGTCGCCAGCGCCTGCTCGTCGAGGCCGAAGGCCGCCGCCACCGCGGGCGCCTGGGCCAAGCCGATGACCCACTCCGCCCCGGCGCGGGTTTCGCCGGCCTCGAGCAGGTGCAGGAAGGCAGCCACCAGCGGCGCGTGGCGAGCGCCGCGGTCGGCGATGGTGTAGGGAATGCGCAGGTGCGCGGGCGCGGTGGAGAACACCGCTTCGATCATCGGCGCGTAGCGCTCGATGTCCGGCGTCATCACCAGCACCTGGTCGGGAGACAGGCCCGGGTCGGCGGCGAAGCGCGACAGCAGCGCATCATGCAGCACCTCGATCTCCCGCATCGGCCCGTGGCAGGCATGGATGGCGATGGAGTCGTCGTCGTCCGCCGGCCACGCCACCTCCGCCTCGCCGCGGTCGACCAGGCGCAGGATGTCGTCCTGCACGCAGGCCAGCAGGGTCGCTCGCCCGCCGTCCGGGAAGTCCTCGTGCTCGATGGGTTCCAGCTCCTGCAACAGGTCCAGGGTCTCGCGACCCTGTCGTCCCCAGTTGGCCAGCAGCGTGTTGCCGCGCTCGGCATGGGGATCGTCCTCGTCGGCCTCGCGCGCGGTGAGAATCTCGGCCCAGTACTCGCGGCAGGGGTTGAACCAGTACAGGTGCACGTCCACCTGCCGGGCGGTGGCGCCGAGCATGTGCAGGTAGGCGGGCGAC
>JAUIJO010000138.1 GCA_030431185.1 Gammaproteobacteria bacterium
TGAAGCGCAGTTCCTGGTTGGCCTCGTCGAGCAGCGCCACGACCTCGCCCAGCTCCATGCCCGAGCCGCGCAGGGCACTGGTCAGGGTCAGGCGCGCGGACGCCGCGCCGATGGCCGAGGCCAGCAGCCGCTCGGTGAACTGCGCCAGCGCCCGGTCCGCGGGCTGCGCGGGCAGCCAGGTCCGGCCCTGCTGCTGGCAGTGGCTTTCGAACGCCCGCCGGGCGTGGCGTTCGCCGACGATGCGCTCGGCCAGCGCCAGCAGTTCCCCGGCGCGGACATTGCCGGCCCATCCGCCCGGCCCCAGCGCGGGCCTCTGCGCGTACGGATCCAGGAAGGTGGTGGCCAGCAGTTGCTCCTGCAGGCGCGGGCGTTGCCGCATTGACATGAACACGAACACGCCCACGTTGAACAGCAACGACCAGAACACGCCGTGGGTCAGCGAATCCCAGCCCTGCAGGCCGAACAGCTGCTGGGGCCGCAGCCAGGCCAGGCCATAGGGGCCGCGTTCGATCCAGTCCCCGGCCCAGGCGTTGCCACCGAACCAGCCGCCGCTGGCGAGCAAGGGCAGCAGCAGGGTGTAGAACCAGACCATGGCGCCGGCCAGCAGGCCGCTGAAGGCGCCCACGCGGCTCGCGCCACGCCAGTAGAGGCCGCCGATCAGCGCCGGGGCGAACTGGGCGACCGCGGCGAAGGCCAGCAGGCCGTGCTGTGCCAGGCCGCCGGCATCACTGCCGTCGCGCAGGAGGTCGCCGCGGTGGTAGGCGTAGGCCAGCATCGCCAGCATGACGATGGTGATCCGTCGCACCCAGAGCACCTGCCGGTCGATCGCGGGCGTCTGGTGCAGGTCGCCGGCGCGCAGCAACAGAGGCATGACCAGGTCGTTGCTGACCATCGTCGCGAGCGCGACGCTGGCGACGATCACCATGCCGGTCGCCGCCGAGAAGCCGCCGACGTACACCACCATCGCCAGCAGGTGCTGGTCGAGGGCCAGCGGCAGCGCCAGCACGTAGCTGTCGGGCGACACGCCCGTCCCCGACAACACGGCCTGGCCAGCCAGCGTGATCGGCACCACCAGCACGCTGATCAGGGCGAGGTAGCCGCCGAACATCCAGCGCGCCGTGCGGGCGTCGGCCGGGTTCTGGCACTCGACCACCCCCATGTGGAACTGCCGGGGCAGGCACAGGATCGCGGTGAACGCGAGCAGGGTCTGGGCGACGAAACCCGTCGGCAGGCCCGGCGCGAACACCACGTCGGCGGCCTGCACCATGCGCTGGCCCAGGTGCCCGCTACCGGGCAGGTGGGCCAGGGCGAACACGCCGATCGCCACGAAGGCGACCAGCTTGACCACCGACTCCAGGGCCACCGCCAGCACCATGCCGCGGTGGTGCTCGGTCGCGTCGATCTGCCGGGTCCCGAACAGGATCGCGAAGGCCGCCAGCAGGATCGCGGTATAGAACGCGGGGTCCGACAGGGGCGGTGCATTGGCCGGCATCCCGGCCAGCACGTCCACGCTCATGGCCACCGCCTTGAACTGCAGGGCCACGTAGGGCACGGCGGCGACCAGGGCCAGGATCGCCACCAGCGCCGCCAGGCCGGGCGCACGGCCATAGCGCGACGACAGGAAGTCCGCGATCGAGACGATGCGATGCTCGCCGGAGATCAGCACCAGGCGCTCGAGGATCCGCCAGCCGAAGAACAGCAGCAGCAACGGCCCCAGGTAGATCGGGAGGAAGCCCATGCCGGTCCGGGCCGCCGTGCCGACCGCGCCATAGAAGGTCCATGACGAGCAGTAGACCGCCAGGGCCAGCGAATACACCGCCGGCCGCAGCCAGCGGTAGCGCGTCATCAGGGTGTTGGGGCGGTCGCCCACGTGGGCCACGCCGAACAGCAGCGCGACGTAGCCCAGCGACACCAGCAGCAGTACCCAACCCGGAATCAAAGCCGGCCCCCTCCCCTCGCGAAGGCCACGAGTGTAGACCGCCGTCGGCCCGCCGCGGCCGTCGCGCGCCTGGCGTGGGCACCGGAAACGCGGGTCACGGGCTCCCGGCGCCGGCCGGGCGGCCCACGCCAAATGGCACATGACACGGACAGGCAATTTCGCGCGGCATCCTCGCAAACCCCTGTTCAGGAAGGGTTTTTAGTGATGAGACTCACGAAATGAGCTCGATTTTAGAAGTTTTTGAGGAAAACAAAGAGGTCTCCGGGCCCTCACCCGGCGTACACCTGTACCCGGCTCGTCGACACAGGGAATGGCCTGACCCATGCATCAGGCCTCGTGTTGCGAATCACCAACCACTGTCATGGACGTGGTGGCCAGGGACGCTTCGGGAATGGATCTCCGACCGCAGGTGGCGGCAGGATCGCCGCCACCTGCGGTCATCTTCATGCTGAAAGACGTGGTGGCAGGACGCCGGCCAGGGGGAGTGGCATCGCCGTTGTCGTAGCGCCATCGATCGATCCGGTTCCAGTTTTCGTCCGGCGCCGCTTGCGCCCCGGACCACCATCGGGGAAACAGATGCAGACACGTTCGAACCGCGGCATGCGCTTGCATGCCCTCGCCGCCGCGACCGCGGCCGTCATGACCGGCCTGGTCGCCGTACCCGCGCTCGCCGCCGGCGACGGCATGGTCAACCTGTCCAGCCTGCAGGCGGGCGAGACCCATGACCGCTTCATCATCAAGTACAAGGAAGGCAGCGCGCAGCGGGCCTCCGCCAGCGCCATGGGCCGCTCGCTCGAACGTGCGGCCAACGCCACCCTGCATGGCCGGGGCCTGGGCCTGACCCGCCTGCGCCACATGGCCACCGGTGCCGACGTGCTGCGCACGCAGAAGCGCCTGAACCGCCAGGACGCCGCCGACCTCATGCAGCGCCTGGCCGCCGACCCGGACGTCGAGTACGTCGAGGTCGACCAGCTGATGCACCCGACGGCGACCCCGAACGACACCTACTACGCCAGCTACCAGTGGCACTATTTCGAGGCCGCCGGCGGCATCAAGGCCGACCAGGCCTGGGAACTGAGCGACGGCGACGGCGTGGTGGTGGCGGTGATCGACACCGGCATCACCAACCACAGCGACCTCAACGCCAACGTGTTGCCGGGCTACGACTTCATCAGCGACACCAGCATCTCCGGCGACGGCAACGGGCGCGACAGCGACCCCAGCGACCCGGGCGACTTCGAGGGCGGCAACAGCTCCAGCTGGCACGGCACCCACGTCGCCGGCACGATCGCCGCGGTCACGAACAACAACAAGGGCGTGGCGGGCGTCGCCCATGGCGCCAAGATCGTTCCGGTACGCGTGCTCGGCACCGGTGGCGGCTACCTGTCCGACATCGCCGACGGCATCGTCTGGGCGTCGGGCGGCAGCGTCAGCGGGGTGCCGGCCAACGCCAACCCGGCCGAGGTCATCAACATGAGCCTGGGCGGGTCGGGCGCCTGCTCGGCGACCTACCAGAACGCCATCAACGGCGCCGTCAGCCGCGGCACCACGGTGGTCGTCGCCGCCGGCAACGACAACGCCAATGTCAGCGGGTACAACCCCGGCAACTGCAACAACGTCGTCAGCGTGGCGTCCACCACCCGCACCGGCGCGCGTTCGAGTTTCTCGAACTACGGCAGCCTGATCGACGTGGCCGCGCCCGGCAGCGACATCGCCTCGACCGTCAATGCCGGCAGCACCACGCCGGGCGCCGAGAGCTACGCGTTGATGTCGGGCACCTCGATGGCCTCCCCGCACGTGGCCGGCGTCGTCGCCCTGATGCAATCGGCGGCGGGGGGCTCGCTGTCGCCGGCACAGGTGGAGACGATCCTCAAGAACACCCTGCGCGCCTTCCCGGGCAGCACGGACCGCGACATCGGCGATGGCATCGTCGATGCCCTGGCTGCCGTGCAGGCGGCCGGCGGCGGCACGCCCGACCCGGACCCGGATCCCGATCCGACCCCGGGCAACGCGCTGCAGAACGGCGTGCCCAGGACCGGCCTCGGCGCGAGCACCGGCAACGACCTGGGCTTCACCCTGCAGGTCCCCGCCGGCGCGTCCAACCTGAGCTTCGCCCTCTCGGGCGGCAGTGGCGACGCCGACCTGTACGTCAAGCGCGGCAGCGCCCCGACCGACAGCAGCTACGACTGCCGTCCGTACAAGAGCGGCAACGCCGAGACCTGCAGCTTCGCCAGCCCGCAGGCCGGCACCTACTACGTGCGGGTGAAGGCCTACTCGACCTTCTCGGGCGCCAGCCTGGTGGCCAATTACAGCGCCGGCGGTGGCGGTGGCAACACCCCGCAGACCTACAGCAACACGGCCGACTACACGATCAACGACAACGCCACGGTCGAGAGCCCGATCAGCGTGTCGGGTCGCAGCGGCAACGCGCCGGCCAGCACCCGCGTGGACCTCGACATCCGCCACACCTACAAGGGCGACCTGAAGGTCGACCTGGTGGCCCCGGATGGGAGCACCTACAACATCCACAACCGCAGCGGCGGCAGCGCGGACAACGTGATCGGCTACGTCAACCTGAATCTCTCCAGCGAAGCCATCAACGGCACCTGGAAGCTGCGCGTCAACGACAACTACACCAACGATACCGGCTACATCAACAGCTGGAGCATCACGTTCTAGAGGCCCTCCGGTCCCATCCGGAGGTCCCGCGCCACGGAAGGCGCACTCCCGGGCCCGGCATCGGATGCCAGGTCCAGGCGCGCAGGGCCGGATTCGACCCTGCGACGTCCCGATCTTCCAGGGCGGTGCCATGCCGGCCTCCCATGGAAGCTCGAAAATCGCTCTCCAAGCAGCAGTCACGCATTTTCCCGGGCCTGGACCTGCCCGGTTGACCGGTCCACCGGTTTTTGGACGCCCCGGCCCCTGCCGGGGCGTCGTTGCATCCAGTGCCCCGAAAGTCGGGCATGCGGTTCCGGCGCCCCCGTGGCAGGCTGCACGCATGGACAGCGTCCCCGGCCTCGACCTGAGCCACCCACCGTTCGACCTGCTCGATGCCGCCCAGCAGTCCCGGCTGCAGGCATCGGTGGACATGGGCTTCCATCCCGCGGGCAGCACGATCCTGGCGGCCGGTGCCGCATCCGACCATGTCCACGTGATCCTGAAAGGGGTGGTGCGGGCCTGGGACGATCGCGGCGGGGACGCCCGCGTGTTCGCCGACTACGGGCCCGGCGACCTGTTCGGGGCGTGGGCCGTGATCGCGGGGCGCGCGCGCCACCGCTACGATGCCCGCGAGGACGTGCTCGACTTCCTGTTGCCGGCGCCGGTGTTCCGGGAGTTGCTGGCTGACAGCCCGGCATTCGCGGCCTTCTTCCATGAAGGCCTGTCGCTCAAGCGCCGCCTGGCGGCGAACGACCAGCAACCGTCCGAACTGTCGAGGCTGATGCTGACGCGGGTACGCGACGCGCAACTCGCGCCGGCCATTCGCGTCGCCGCAGGCACGCCGATCCACGTGGCCGCGGCGCGCATGCGCGAGGCGCGGGTGGATTGCCTGCTCGTCGAAGCCGATGCCGATTCCGATGCCGGGCGCTCGCCGGGCGTCGGCATCGTGACGCGTACCGACCTCCTCGACGCACTGGCCCTGGACGCGCGACCGCGCGACGCCCCGGTCGGCCCGCTCGCGCGCCACCCGGTGGTCGGCGTCCGGGCCAACGACGTGCTCTTCCAGGCGCTGGTGACGATGACCGAGCACCACATCGAACGGGTGCTCGTGGACGACGACACGCAAGGCATGCTGGGCACACTGGGCATGGCCGAGGTGCTGGCGCACTACGCCAGCCACTCCCACCTGATCAGCCTCCGCCTGGAGCGCGCCGGGTCCCTGCAGGAGGTCGCGGCGGCCGCGCGAGAGATGACCGCCCTGGTGCGCCAACTGCATGCCCAGGGCGCGCGCATGAGCTACCTGATGGAACTGGTCGCGGCACTCAACGGTCGCATCCTCGGCCATGTATTCGATGCCGTGGTGCCGCCCGGGCTGCGCGATCGCATCTGCCTGCTGGCCCTGGGCAGCGAGGGTCGGCGCGAGCAGATCCTCAAGACCGACCAGGACAATGCGCTGGTGCTCGCCGAGGGTCTCGAATGGGACGGCCTCGCCGCCGCGATGGAGCGCTTCGGCGACGCATTGGCCGACATCGGCTATCCGCCCTGCCCCGGCAGCGTGATGGTGCGCAACCCGAAGTGGCGCCTGTCGGCCAGCGCCTGGCGCGAGCGCATCGCCCGCTGGCAGCGCGAGCGCGATCCGGAGAGCGCGATGGACTTGTCGATCGCGATGGATGCACGTCCGGTCGCCGGCAACCCGGCCTTGTTCGAGCCGGTGGCCGGTGCCCTGCGGGCTTTGGGACGCGATGACCTCCTGCTCCGCGAGCTGGCCCGCGCCACCCTGGCGTTCTCGACGCCGTTGACCCTGTTCGGCCGCATGCGCGACCCGGCCGAGGGCATCGACCTGAAGAAGGGGGGCATCTTTCCCCTGGTGCATGGCATCCGCGTGCTGGCCTTGCGCCACGGGATCGCGCGCCACAACAGCTTCGACCGCTGCGCCGCGCTCCTGCAGGCCGGGGTGCTGTCGCCCGAGCTGGGCCGCGACGTGCCGCAGGCGCTGGCGGTGATGATGCGCATGCGCCTGGGCGCCCAGCTGCAGGCGCTGGCGGAGGGCGGGCGCGCGGACAACCGGGTCGACCCTGCGTCGCTGCGGCGCCTCGACCGCGAATTGCTGCGCGATGCCTTGCGCGTGGTGAACGCGTTCAAGGACCACCTGCGCGACACCTTCCAGCTGCGTGCCGGCTGATGTGGCGTGCCTGGCGCCGCTGGCAGGACCGACGGCGGCATGGCGACGGGCCCTGGGGCGGCCTGTTCGCGGCGCCGCCCGAGCGGAGCTGGGTCTCACTGGACCTCGAGACCACGGGCCTGGACCCCGCCCGCGACCGCATCCTGAGCATCGCGGCCGTCCCCATCGTGGGGGACCGGATGAAGCTGTCGGAACGCTTCGAGGCGATCCTGCGACCCGCCGCGGATGCGCCGCCGCCCGCCCTGGATGCGCTCCGCCACCACCGGCTGCGCCCGCACGACCTCGCCGGGGGCCTCGACCCGCACGAGGCGATCGCGCGGCTGCTGGACTGGCTGGGCCCGCGCACCCTGGTGGGCTACCGGATCGGCTTCGACGTCGCCATGCTCGATCGGCTCGCACCGGCCGTCACCGGCTTCGTCCTGCCCCACCGGCGGATCGACATAGCGGCGCGCTACCGCGCCCGGCATCGGCATCGCGCCCCGGAGTCCAGCGTCGACGACGCGGGCTTCGAGGCCATCGCCGCGGCGCTGGGCGTGCCCCAGCTGGGGCGCCATACCGCGCTCGGTGACGCGACCACCGCGGCCCTGTGCTGGCTCGCCCTGCAGGCGGGACGCTGAGCGCCTGGGTCGGGCGAATGGATCGGGGAGGGCGTTGCCAGGCGGCGCGGGGGCGGTTAGCGTGACGGATCTCTCATATTCCGGCGCAAAGAATTATTTGATTTGACCCCGATTGGTGTCCGGAGTAACTGATGGTGGGGGCGCCCGCTGCCGTTGCAGCGACATACCCGTATCCACGCCCGCGTTGCGCCAAAGGGGGCGCAGCCGTGCATGCCCCCAGGGGCACAACCCCGCATCCCGCATGCCGTAGGAACGCAGACCGCGCATGCGACGCGCCAGGTGGCCGATCCGCCACCTTCATTATGAAAAGGGAGAGACATGATGAAGCCCAATGACACGCCCGTTGCACCGCCGCCGCACCGCCACGCGCCCATGAGCGGCATGCTCGCCGGTGCCGCGCTGACCACCGCCCTGTCGCTGGCCCTGGCGGGCGCCAGCCCCGTGGCCCGCGCCCAGGACGCCGTCATCACCACCGCGCCGCGGCCGGCGCCCATCGTCGTCGGTACCCCGCGGCGCTCGCGCATCATCCTGCGCGGCCGCTCCGGTGCGGCGTCCGAAGGCGGCACGCCCAGCGCGACCACCATCAGCACGCCCGACGCCAGCTTCATCAAGGTGCACTTCGACCACTTCGAGTTGCCCGCTGGCGTGGTGCTCGAGGTGTCGAACCCCGAGCGCAGCGAGGTCTACCGATACAGCCAGTCGCACCTGGACGCCCATACCGTCGACCCGGAGATGGGCCAGAACGGGATCAGCAGCTTCTCGGCGATGTCGATCAGCGGCCCGGTCGCCGTGCTTCGCCTCGTCGGCGAAGCCAGCGAGCCCTGGGCCAGCCGCCACAGCGTGGACATCTCCAGCTACCTGGAAGGCTATCCGGAGGACATGCTGCCGCAGTTGCAGCAGGAGGGCCTGTTGTCGGCCAGTGGCGACGTCGGCGCGACCTCGATCTGCGGCAGCGACGACAAGCGACCGGTCGCCTGCTATGTGGACAGCGATCCGGACGCCTACGACCGTTCGCGCCCGGTCGGGCGCATGCTGAGCAGCGGCGGCAGCCTGTGCACGGTGTGGCGCGTGGGTCCGGACAACCGGCTGTTCACCAACAACCACTGCATTTCGACCCAGTCCGGCGTCAGCGGCGCCGAGTTCTGGTTCAACTACCAGCAGGCCAGCTGCAGCAACACCGCGACCGCCACGGTGACCAAGGTCACCGGCAACCAGATGCTGCGCACGGACGAAGCGCTGGACTACACCCTCTTCACCGTCAACGACTTCGCATCGCTCGCCTCGTTCGGCTATCTCGGCCTGGACGTCGGCGCGCTTTCGGTGGGCGACGGTCTGTTCATCGCCCAGCATCCGGGCGGGCGGAAGAAGGAACTGGGCGTCAACGACGGCAGCGCGGCCTGCACCATCAAGACCACCAACGGTTCGGGCACCAGCGGCAGCCCG
>JAUIJO010000139.1 GCA_030431185.1 Gammaproteobacteria bacterium
CCTGCGCCCGATCGTGATGACCTCGATCGCCTTCATCGCCGGCACCGTGCCGCTGGTGCTGTCGCACGGCGCGGGCGCGGAAGTGCGCTCGGCCACCGGCATCACCGTGTTCGCCGGCATGCTCGGCGTGACCCTGTTCGGCCTGTTCCTGACGCCGGTGTTCTACGTGGCCCTGCGCAAGCTGGTGTCGCGCCGCCAAGCGGCCGCCCCGGCGCACGGCCCCTCCGACATGGAGAGCTACCATGCTTGAGTTGACCCCCTTCGCCCGGCGCGCGCGCGCCCTGGTGCCGACGGCACTGGCCCTGGCGCTGGCCGCCTGCGCGGTCGGCCCCGACCACGTCCGCCCGGACCTGCCGCTGCCGGCGCGCTTTGACGCCGTGCAGGCGCCGCCCTCGGCCCTGCAGGCCACCCCCGACGCCAACGCGCCGTTCTGGGAGGCCTTCGACGATCCGGTGCTGAGCCGCGTCGTCGACGATGCGCTGGCGGCGAACCACGACCTGCGCATCGCCCTGTCCCGTTATGACCGCGCCAACGCGCTGTTGCGCGGAGCGAAGTTCGATCGCTTCCCGACCCTCACCGCGAGCGCCACCGCGAGCGACGGCCGCAGCAGTGCCGACCAGCTTCCCGGGGTGCCGCGCGAGGGCCGCGACGCGGAATCCTATGAGGCGAGCGCGGTCGCCAGCTGGGAGCTCGACCTGTTCGGCCGCGTGCGTCGCAGCGTCGAATCGCAGGGCGCGGAGGCGGCGGCGAGCGCCGCCGACCTCGAAGCGCTGCAGGTGGCGATCATCGGCGAGGTGGTCGGCGGTTACGTCGACCTGCGCGGCCTCCAGGCCCGCCTGGCGGTGGCCCGCGACAATGCCGACAACCAGCGCGAGACCTTGCGCCTGGTCGACGCCCGCCTCGACGCGGGCCGCGGGACCGAGTTCGACACCTCGCGCACCCGCGCCCAGCTCGAGAGCACGCTGGCCCGGGTGCCCGCGCTGGAGGCGGCCGAGGCGGTGCAGATGCATCGCCTGGCGGTACTCACCGGCCAGGCGCCCGAAGCGCTGGGCGGCATCCTGTCGGAAGCGCGCCCGCTGCCGGCATTGCCGGCGCGCTTCGATCCCGGCACGCCGGGCGAGCTGGTCCGCCGCCGGCCCGACGTGCGGGCCGCCGAACAGCGCCTGCACGCGGCGACGGCGCGCATCGGCGTGGCCACCGCCGACCTGTTCCCGCGCTTCACCCTCGGCGGCCTGATCGGCAGCCAGGCGATCGACAGCAGCGCCCTGTTCGAGCGCGCGAGCGAAACCCGCCTGGTCGCCCTGGGCATCGACTGGTCCTTCCTCGACGTCGGCCGCGTGCACGCCCGCATCGCCGCCGCCGACGCGGATGCCGAGGGCGAGCTGGCCCGCTACCAGCAGACCGTGCTGCGCGCGCTGGAGGACACCGAGAACGCGCTCGTGCGCTACGCCCGGGCGCGTGACGAGGACGCCCACCTCACGCAGGCGGCCGCCGACAGCGCCCGCGCCGCGGAGTTGGCGCGCGTGCGCTTCGATGCCGGCGCGGCGGACCTGTTCGAGGTGCTGGACGCCGAACGCAGCCGCCTGCAGGCGGAGGATGCACTGGCCGACGTGCGGACCCGCAGCGTCGGCGGTGCCGTGGCGGTCTACCGTGCGCTGGCGGGCGGCTGGCCCTCGCGCCTGCCTGCGCGGGAGGCCGTCGCGGGACGCTGAGGCCCGCCCGGCGGCGCGGTGGCCTATCGTCGAGGCCATGCAGCGCCTAGACTCGGTGCCTTCGGAAGGAGGCATGTTCAATGCGGATCGCGCTGGCCTTGCTGCTGGCCCTGCTGGGATGCGCGTGGCCCTCGATGGCCACGTCGCAGGCACTCAGGGTCGAGTTGCTGCATACCGACCAGGAGCTGCGCACGCCGCCGGCGGTCGCGCCGGTGCAGCGGCGACTGGTCGCGGCCGCGCCGGGCGAGGCGGTCCGCGTGCCGCTCCAGCGGCGGCCCGCCGGGTACTGGTTGCGCCTGACCACCGACATCCCGATCGCCGCCGACCGTCCCCTGGCCCTGGTGCTGGACGGGTCCCGCAGCCTGGGCCCGGTGACCTTCTATCCGCCGGGCGCCGCCCCGGTGCTGGTCGAACAGGGCGAGGCCGCCGAGAGCCACCTGTTGCGACGCGGCTGGCACCTCCCGCTACCGGAAGGCTGGCCGCCGGCCAGCGTGGCCTACCTGCGGGTGAACGGCACCTCGAGCCAACCGCTCACCCTGGCGCTGATGGACGTGGACCGGTTGATCCTCGCCGAGCGGCAGCAGGCGCGCGTCTCCAGCGCGGTGTTCACCACGCTGATGCTGATGGCGATCTTCATGGTCGGCCTCTGGGTCGCCTTCCGCGACCTGCTCTACATGAGCTACGCGGCCTACCTGGTCGCCATCGCCGCCTACGCCATGCTGCTGTCGGGCGACGCCAGCGAGATCCGCGTGCTCGCCCTGCTCGATGCCAGCGGGGCGCTGGGCCGCTACGCGCTGGCCACCCTGGCGGTCGCCCTGCAGCTGATCTTCACCATCCGCTTCCTCGAACTCGACCGCCTGATGCCGCGCCGGGCGCGCATCCTGCATGTCTTCGTCTGGCTGCACTTCCTGCTCCTGGCCGTGCTCCTGGTCGGTCGCGAACACGTGTACGGCTGGTACTACCTCGCCTCCAATGGCCTGCTGGTCGCGGTGCTGCCGCTGGCGGTGCTGATCGCGGTGCAGGCCTGGCACCGCGGCGCGGCGCTGGCCGGGTACTTCCTGCTGGGATGGACGCCGCTGCTGGTGGTGGTGGTGATGCTGATCTGCCACCAGTTCGGGGCCGTCGACCTGCCCTGGGCGCAGCGCCTGTTGCCGCTGGCGGCCGTGCTGCAGTCGGCCGTGCTGGCACTGGCGCTCAGCCAGCACGCGGCCAACCGCCACCGCGTGGCCCTGCTGGCCCGCCAGTCGATCGAGCGCGACCCGCTGACCGGCGCCCTGAACCGCAACGCCATCACCGAGATGCTGGCCGCCTGGGGCCAGATCGGCCACCTCGGCGCCAGCGACTACGGGGTCCTGCTGATCGACCTGGACGACTTTTCCGAGGTCAACCAGAAGCACGGCTACCTGGTCGGCGACACGGTGATGCAGCAGGTGCTCGCCCGCATCCGCGGCCTGGTGCGTCCCGACGACACCGTGGCGCGCATGGAGTCGGACATGTTCGCGGTGGTCAGCGAATGCCATCGCGACGACTGCGAGCAGCTCGCGCATCGCCTGGTCGACGGCTTCCAGCGCCGCGCCTTCTCCGTCGACGGGGTCGAGATCGCGGTCAGCATCAGCATCGGACTGGCGATGTCGGAGCGGGGCGAGGGCGTGGACGTGTTCCTGGCGCGTGCGGAGGCCGCCATGCAGAGCGCGCGGATCGCCGGGCACAGCAGCGTCGGACTGGCGGCGGACACCACGACGGGACGTTCGCGCCGTCGCCGCGGAGGCGTCGCGGCGCCCGGCTGAGCACGCGCGCGCGGTGCGCGATCGCCGGAACCGCTGCTGAACAAGCGGACGCGAAGGTGTCGGTCGTCATTGCGGCACCGCGCCGCGGGGCGTAGGTTCGCCGCAGCACACCGCCGAACGTGTGCGACGACAACGAATGCAATCCCATTGCCGGGGCCGCCTTGCGGCTCCGCTTTTCTTCGTGGGTTCCTTCGTGGGACCCCCGCGTCGACGCGTGGTGGTCGCCCTGGCGAGCGATCCTGCCAGCCTCCGCCGCGAAGAAGGCCTCGGGCAAGGCGAGGCATCGCGACTCCACGCCGGAGTGGCGCAACAGCACCCGGTTCCCGGCCATCCCGTTCTGGCAATCCCGCGGGGTGGAGTACGATGCTTCTCCCCCATCGTTCATGCACGTCATGGCAGAGACTCCCAAACCGACCCGAGAAGAGGCCGAAGCCGCCGTCCGTACCCTGCTCAGCTGGGCCGGCGACGATCCCGGCCGCGAGGGCCTGGTCGACACGCCCAAGCGCGTGGTCAAGGCGTACAGCGACTGGTTCAGCGGCTACGCGACCGACCCGGCCGAGTACCTCGAGCGCACCTTCGAGGAAGTCGAGGGCTACGACGAGATGATCGTGCTGCGCGACATCGAGTTCGAGAGCCACTGCGAGCACCACATGGCGCCGATCATCGGCAAGGCGCACGTGGGCTACCTGCCCGACGGCAAGGTGGTGGGCATCAGCAAGCTCGCGCGCGTGGTGGAGAGCTTCGCCCGGCGCCTGCAGGTGCAGGAGAAGATGACCGCGCAGATCGCCCAGGTCATCCAGGACGTTCTGCAGCCGCGGGGCGTCGGGGTGGTGATCGTCGGCGCGCACGAGTGCATGACCACGCGCGGCGTGCACAAGCGCGGCGTCAGCATGATCACCTCGAAGATGCTCGGCGGTTTCCGCGACGACGCGCGCACCCGCGCCGAATTCCTGCAGTTCATCGACGTCGGCCCCGGCCGCTGAGGCCGAGGGCGGGCGCGTCAACCCGCCGTCCGCGCCAGCAGCGCCGCCACCCCCGCCAGCGCCGCCTCGTCCACGTCCAGGTGCGGCGCCAGGCGCAGCCCGCCTGCGCGTGCGGTGTGAACCACGCCGGCCCCATCGAGCGCCGCCGTCGCCCGCGCGAATCGGTCCGGCGGTGGACGCAGTCCCACGAAATGGCTGCCCGGCCCTTCCGCCAGCCAGCCGCCCAGCCCCTGCGCCCGCAGGGCGTCGCGCAGGCCGCGACCGCGCGCCTGCAGGCCGGCGTGGACGCGCGCCAGGCCCCAGCCGTGCAACCGTGCGAAGGCCGCGGCCGACATCGCCAGCCGCAGCGGATCGGCGACGCCGCCGGCGTCGAAGCGCCGCGCGCCGCGCGCGAAGGCGGGCGGAGGCATGGGGGAATCGAACACCGTCGCGCCCTCGCGGGCGATCCAGCTCTGTTCCAGCGGCATGCCCCGCTCGCGCCACGCGTCGGACGCCCACAGATAGGCGAGCCCGTAGGCACCCAGCAGCCACTTGTGGCCGACCGACACCACGAAGTCCGGCCGCCAGCGCGCGAGGTCGACCGGCAAGGCGCCCAGGCTCTGGCTGAGGTCGAGCACCAGCGCCGCGCCGGCGGAATGGGTCGCCGCGGCGATGCGGTCCAGGTCGAGCCGGCTGCCGTCATGCCAATGCACGTGGGGCAGGGCGACCACGCGCAGGGACGGCAGGCGGGCGATGGCATCGAGCACCGCGGCGCTCCAGTCCCCGGGCCGGCCCGTGGCATCCACCGGTCGTGCGACCGCGTGCAGGCGCGCGTCGACCTCGGCGCAGCGCTGTTGCCAGGGCAGCAGGTTGGAGGGGAATTGCCCCCCCAGCACCAGCACGCCATCGCCCGCGGCCAGCGGCAGGTTGCGTGCCGCCAGCGACAGGCCATGGCCGGCCGAAGGCACCAGCGCGACGCCATCGGCATCGCCATCGAGGCAGTTGGCGGCACCGCGCCGCACCGCTTCGATCGATTCGACCCACGCCTCCATGCCCACGCGCCACGGCGCCACGCCCGCGGCCAGGGCGGCTTCGGCCGCCTGCTGGACGCACCGGAGCCGGGGGCCATGCGAGGCCGCGTTCAGGTAGACGACATCCGGCGGCAGCACGAAGCCATCGCCGTCGAAGGTCCCAAACCCGCCATCCACGGGCGTTCGCGCCGGTGGGTCCCTGTCGTCGATATGCATGGCCTCATGCTGCCACCGTCCTGGCAGTGGTGTCATCCGCGTGCAGGCTGCATCACATCGGCTGCGATAAGCTCGGGTCCATGACATCGACGGCTGCCCACGCCCTGTACGGTGCATCGAGCGGATCCTCGCTCGATGCCGACTCGCCCGGCCTGCTCGAAGCCCGCTTCCGCAAGGTGCGCGCCCGAACCGCCGCGCTGGCCGCACCGCTCTCGGCGGAAGACGCGATGGTGCAGAGCATGGACGACACCAGTCCGGCCAAATGGCACCTCGCCCACACCACCTGGTTCTTCGAGCATTTCGTCCTCGGTCGCGATCCGCACTACCAGCCGATCAACCCCGACTGGCACTTCCTGTTCAACAGCTACTACCAGAGCGTCGGCCCGATGCACGCGCGCCCCCGGCGCGGCCTGCTGTCGCGACCGGGGCTGGAGGAAGTGCGCCTGTACCGCGAGGAGGTCGACGCCTGCATCGCGCGCGCCTTCGCCGCCGGCGACATCGACGAGGAGGGCCAACAGGCCGTCCTGCTGGGCACCCACCACGAGCAACAGCACCAGGAACTGCTGTTGACCGACATCAAGCACGCGTTCTGGTGCAATCCGCTCCGCCCGGCCTACCGCGGCGACCTCGCCGTCGCCCCCCGGGACACCGCGGCCGTGCCGATGGCCTGGCAGCGTTTCGACGAACGCATCGCCGAACTCGGCCACGCACCGTGGCCGGACAACCCCGGCTTCGCCTACGACAACGAATCGCCGCCGCACCGGGTGCTGGTGCCTGCGCATTCGCTGGCCTCGCGCCCGGTCAGCAACGCCGACTACCGCGCCTTCATCGACGACGGCGGCTACCGCAACGTGTCGCTATGGATGAGCGAGGGCTGGGCCCGCGTGCAGGCAGGCGGCTGGACCCGGCCGCTGTACTGGGAGGCCGACCTCGAGCACGAGTTCACCCTGGGAGGGACGCGGGTGATCGCGCCGCACGCGCCGGTCTGCCACCTGAGCTATTTCGAGGCCGACGCCTTCGCGCGCTGGGCCGGTGCCCGCCTGCCGACTGAATCCGAATGGGAAAGCGCGGCCCGCCACCTGCCGCTGCGGGGGCACTTCGCCGACGACGACCGCTTCCATCCCATGGCGGCACCGGCCGAGCGGCCGCAGATGTTCGGCGATGTCTGGGAGTGGACGTCCACCGCCTACGGCCCCCATCCCGGCTTCCGTCCCCTGCCCGGTTCGCTGGGCGAGTACAACGGCAAGTTCATGTGCGGCCAATGGATCCTGCGCGGTGGCAGCTGCGCCACGCCACGCGACCACATCCGCCACAGCTATCGCAATTTCTTCTATCCCCCGGACCGCTGGCAGTTCTCCGGCCTGCGCCTGGCCAAGGACGACCGATGACGCCGACCGCCGACACCATGCCGCCCCTCACCGACCTGCACCCCAGCCCCGACGACATCCTCGGCGATACGCTTGCGGGCCTGTCGGCCACGCCCAAGCGACTGTCGTCAAAGTATTTCTACGATGCGCGGGGTTCCCAGCTGTTCGAGCAGATCACCCGGCAGCCCGAGTACTACCTCACCCGGGTCGAGCTGGACCTGCTGGCCGCGTCGATGCCCTCGATCGCCGAAGCCGTCAACGACTGCCCCCACGTCGTCGAGTACGGCAGCGGCAGCGGTCGCAAGACCCAGCTGCTGCTGGAGGGCCTGGTCGATCCGGTCGCGTACACGCCCATCGAGATCTCCCGCACCGCGCTGCTGGCCAGCGTCGAGCGCCTGGCCGAGGCCTTCCCGGACATCGAAATGCTCCCGGTCTGTGCCGATTTCACCCAGCCCGTGCCGCTGCCCGAGCCCGAGCGGCCCGCCCGCCACACCCTGGTGTTCTTTCCCGGCTCCACGCTGGGGAACTTCACCCATGACGTCGCCGAGCGCCTGCTGCGTGCGATGCGCGAGACCATGGGCCCGCGTGGCCAGGCCCTGGTCGGCATCGACCTGGTCAAGGACGTCGCCCGCATCGAGGCGGCCTACAACGACGCCGCCGGAATCACGGCCGCGTTCACCCTCAACCTGCTCACGCGGCTCAACCGCGACGTCGGCAGCGATTTCGACGTCGAGGCCTTCGAGCACCTGGCGCGCTATTCACCGGAGCGCGAGCGCATCGAGACCTTCCTGGTCAGCCGCCGCGACCAGGACGTGCATGTCGACGGCCGCCGCTTCCACTTCGACGCCGGCGAGGCGATGCAGGTCGAATACAGCCACAAGTACAGCGACGCGAGTTTCGACGCGCTCGCCGCCCGCGCCGGCCTGCGCGTCACCCACCGCTGGAATGCCCCCGGCGACGCCTTCGGCTTGCGCCTGCTGAAACCGGTGTGAGCGCTCGGCCGCAAGGCGCCACCCGGCCGGGTCCCGCCGGGTCCTTGACGCCGTGCGGCGATCCGTCGCTGCCCACCGCCGGCTCGCGCGGCGCCTGCCGCGCACGGTCGCCTTGCCATCCCCCGAGCGAAGGCCCGGACGCTGCCCATACAGGAGTCCCGACATGAGCGATGCCCCCATGCCGCCCGCCCGCTACGACGACCTGCGCGCGCTGTTCCTCAACTGCACGCTCAAGCCCAGCGGCGTCGACTCGCACACCGAGCGCCTCGCCCACGTGGCCGCGGGGGTGATGCAGGCCAATGGCGTCGATGTCGAGATCCTGCGTCCGGTCGACCTCGACCTCGCTCCCGGCGTCCAGCCCGACATGACCGAACACGGGTTCGAACGCGACGACTGGCCCGGTCTCTGCCGCAAGGTGATGGCCGCCGACATCCTCGTGCTGTGCACGCCGATCTGGCTGGGCGAGGAAAGCTCCGTCTGCCGTCGCGTGATCGAACGGCTCTACGCCGAGTCCGGCAAGCTCAACGACAAGGGCCAGTACGTCTACTACGGCCGTGTCGGCGGTTGCCTGGTGACCGGCAACGAGGACGGCATCAAGCACTGCGCCATGACGATGCAGTACGCCATGCAACACCTGGGCTACACGATCCCGCCGCAGGCCGACGCTGGCTGGATCGGCGAGGCCGGTCCCGGACCCTCCTACGGCGACGACGGCGCCGGCTTCGACAACGACTTCACCCAGCGCAACACC
>JAUIJO010000140.1 GCA_030431185.1 Gammaproteobacteria bacterium
GCAAACTCGAGGTACTGGGCGTCACTTTTGACCCGGAGTCATCGCGCTTAATTCCCGGCCTGATTGGCCTTGCCCTGATCTATGTGTATGCGGCTCTCGTTGTCTCGCGCGCGGAGGCAGCTGACTACTTCGTGTCCGACCCAGCACAACTGGAGCGTCTAAAGAGCGGGTCTGATGCAGATAAGGCCAGGAGAATCGTTTCCGCCTTCTTCCTGCCATTTTCGCTTTTTGCCTACGCGGGACCTCTTTTGATCGGGCTGCTTTCAATTTTCCTTCTTTGGCGCGACATTATTGCAGTGCTCGCAGCGTTGTGGTCCGCGCTGTGAGTTCTAACAATTCCTTCAAGCCGACGCCGCTTCGCGGCGCGGCTTAAGTCAGGTGTTAGGCCTCGCAATGAGCTACGTGAGCATTGAAGAACTAGAGCTGCTGAGCTTCTTTGAGGTTGAGCCTTCACGGGCTGATCTTGACGTCCCGTGGCCGTACAACGAACTCACGTATCAACTTGTTCTCGGTCAGTATTTGATCTCTTTCATCATTTCTCCGTCGTACCGAGATCTATCGTTGTCCGTTACCAGCGAGGGAGCGCAGATCTACAGTTTCCAGGGACGCTCAATCAAAGACGTCCGGTATCACAAGGATGCTGATGTTGAGACTCTGGAGTTGGTTGTTTCTAGCCGTGACACAATTTGGCTTCGGCTTCGCCCCAATCTTGTCATTACGCAGGACGCGAGCGAGGCCTAACAATTCATTCAAGCCGCTTCGCGGCGCGGCTTAATTCAGGTGTTAGACCTAATGGGCAGCAATGACCTCGACCGGATCGAATGGCATGACCTACCGTTAGTCGCCCTGACGGTGACTGCTGTGGGCGTGCAACTTGTGGTCTCGGTCTATGACGAAACTGCTGGTGCCTACGTGGGCCGTGGCCTCCGTCTCACCCATCCCAAGCAGCTTTCCTTTCAGATTGCCGGCCAGGTCTTGGAAGCGGATCTGGCCAATCTCGAAGTCAGCACCTTTTCCTACACGCTCAGCCCGGAAGGCCTGCTCACTGGCAAAATCGGCATACTGGTGAGCAACGCAGGCTTCTGGGAAATCAGCGTCACGGATGCACAGTGGCAGCTGGCTGAGGCCTAACAATTCGTCCCAGCCGACGCCACTTCGCGGCTCGGCTTAACTCAGATGTTAGGCGCGCCGGACTCACTGTGTCAGCTTGTGAGATTGATCGTACTTAGAGTCAATGCGCCGCAATGGCACACAACCCTGAGGGGGACTCCTCATGCCTAACTTCATCATCAACTCAAACCCGCAGTCAAACGGGGACCATGAAGTGCACAATTCCACTGCTGGCTGTTCGTACATGCCAGCGCCGGCGAATCAGGTTGATCTCGGGTACCACCCGAACTGCCAAAGCGCGGTTGCGGATGCAAAGCGCCGCTGGCCGACAAACCGGATCAACGGATGCTACTGGTGTGCAAGTGCTTGCCACACGAGTTAGGTGCAAGGGCTGCGCGGGTGAACCAACACTCCAAGCGCAACACCCGTGACCGTATGAGCAAGAGGATGGAGGCGAACAAGCGCCTTCTGACGAACCAAAAGCCGACCGACTCGTCGTCATCAACGCGAGGAGACACCATGGACACTCCCAACGAACGCGTGGCCGCCTGCAGTTGCGGCCAGCTCACGGCACGCACCCGGGGCGAACCGGTTCGGGTGTCGATATGCCATTGCCTGGCCTGCCAGCGGCGCACGGGCGGTGTGTTCAGCGCGCAGGCGCGGTTTCCGCTGGATGCGGTGGAACTGGCTGGTGAAAGTCGGACGCACTCACTGGTGGGCGACGAGGGCACGCGGGCGCACTTCCACTTCTGCCCGGAATGCGGGGGCACGGTCTACTACCTGATGGAGGCCTTCCCCGACATGGTGGCGATCCCGGTGGGCGCGTTCGCCGACCCGGGATTCCCGCCGCCGATGGTATCGGTGTACGGGAATCGCAAGCACGGCTGGGTGCGCCTGCCCGAGGGCATCGAGCAGATGTGAGCGCCAGCGGGCGGGGCGGGATGCGCCGCCCCCCCCAAGCCCTCAGTGGGCGATGCGCAGGCGCCGGTAGCGCTCCAGGTGTTCGTCGGTGCCGCCGAAGCGGAGTTCGAAGGCGAGCAGTCGCTTGAAGTAGTGGCTGACGTCGAGCTCGTCGGTCATGCCCATGCCGCCGTGCAGCTGCACGGATTGCTGGCCGATGAAGCGTGCCGCCTGTCCCATCAGGCCCTTGGCCGCGGACAGCTGTGCCTGGCGCTCGTCGCGGTCCGTCGTGTCGGCCTGGTCCGCGGCGAGATAGGCCATGGAGCGCGCCTGTTCCAGGTGCATGAGCATGTCGGCCATGCGGTGCTGCAGGGCCTGGAAGCCGCCGATCGGCATGCCGAACTGCACGCGCGATCGCGTGTACTCGATCGTCGCCCGCAGGATCCGCTCCATGGCGCCCAGGGCTTCCGCGCACAGGGCCGCCAGGCCGATGTCGACGACGGCGAGCAGCGCTTCGGTCGCGTCCTCGCCCAGGCGCGCGTCGGCGCCGACGCGGACGCCGTCGAAGCGGAGGTCGGCGACGCGTTGCTCGTCGATGCTGGTGTAGGCGTCCATCGCGAGGCCGGCGGCATCGGGCGGTACCGCGAACAGGCCGATGCCGTCCCCCACCCGCGCCGACACCAGGACCAGGCCGGCCAGCGGCGCGTGGTAGACGGCCTGCTTGGCGCCGTCGATACGCCAGCCATCGCCTTCGGCCGTGGCGGTGGTGCCCAGCCCAACGCTACCGGGCGCCAGTCCCGTCTCGTCGTGGGCGAGTACGGTGACCAGCTCGCCGGCGGCCATGGCGGGCAGCCACTCGGCGCGCTGTGCGTCGGAGCCGAGCCGGACGATGGCCTGGCTGGCGACGATCGCGCTGGACAGGAAGGGCTCGAGCAGGAGGCCCTCGCCGATCGCGCGCGACACCAGCAGGGTGCCGACGGGCCCGGCATCGATGCCGCCCTCGGCTTCCGGCAGCACCAGCGCCAGCAGCCCCAGTTCGGCGAGCTCGTTCCAGACCGCGCGCGACCATCCTTCATCGGACGCGCGCACGCCGTTGCGGGCTTCGAAGTCGTAGCGCTCGGCGATGAAGCGCTGGGTGGTGTCCAGCAGCATCTGCTGCTCATCGGTGAATGAAAAATCCATGGTCGACCTCAGAGTCCGAGAATCAGGTGGGCGATGATGTTGCGCTGGATCTCGTTGGAACCGCCGAAGATGCTCAGCTTGCGCAGGTTCATGTAGGCCGCGGCCGCGCGCGCGCCTTCCCCCGGCCCCCCCTGACGCAACGCGGCGTCGCCCTGCACTTCGACCTGCAGCTCGGAGATGCGCTGCATGAGTTCGGTGCCGCGGACCTTGAGGATCGAGGCCTCCGGGCCGGGGGTCTTGTTGCGCACCTCGTCGAAGATGACGCGCATGTTGGTGATCTCAAGGGCCTTGAGCTCGATCTCCACCTGCGCCAGCCGTGTCCCGAATACCGGATCCTCGATCAGCGGACGACCGTTGCGCTGGACGCGTGCGGCCTCATCGCGCAGGCGGCGCAACTCGCGCCGGGAGGCGCCGATGCCGGCGATGTTGGTGCGTTCGTGGCCGAGCAGGAACTTGGCGTAGGTCCAGCCCAGGTTCTCCTCGCCGATGCGGTTGGCGACCGGCACGCGCACGTTGTCGAACCAGATCTCGTTGACCTCGCAGGTACCGTCGAGCAGGCGCGTGGGACGCACGGTGATGCCCGGGGTCTTCATGTCGACGAGGACGAAGGAAATGCCCTTCTGCGGCTTCACGTTCGGGTCGGTGCGCACCAGGCAGAAGATCCAGTCGGCGAACTGGCCCAGTGTGTTCCACACCTTCTGGCCGTTGAGCACGTAGTCGTCGCCGTCGCGCTCGGCACGCATCTTCAGCGAGGCCAGGTCCGAGCCGGACCCGGGTTCGGAATAGCCCTGGCACCACCAGTCGTCGGCCGACAGGATGCGTGGCAGGAAGGCCTGCTGCTGTTCGGGCGTGCCGAAGCGCATGATCACCGGCGCGACCATCTTCAGGCCGAAGGCCAGCTGGGGCGGCGCGTCGGCGGCTGCGCACTCGCTCTCGAAGATGTACTGCTCGGTCTTGGACCAGCCCGTCCCACCGAACTCGCGCGGCCACATCGGGGCGCCCCAGCCCTTGGCGTGCAGGATCTTCTGCCAGGCCTGGATGTCGTCGCGCAGGTGGCTGTCGTCCCCGCTGCGGACGCGTTCGCGGATGTCGGCGGGGAGCGAGGCCTCGACGAAGTCCCGCACCTCTTGCTGGAAAGCCAGTTCGTCGGGGGTGAAATCAAGATCCATGGCGATGGGTCCTCGTCAACCGGTATGGGAAGGGGTGTTCGGGTAGTAGCGCACCAGCACCTGCGCGACGCAGACCGGCTTGCCGCCCGCCTCCGGCTCGACGACGGCGGTCCAGCACGCCTGCGTGCAGTCGTCCAGCGCGGTGAGCGAGTCGAGGCTGAGGCGTGCGCGCACGCGACTGCCGGCCGGCAGGGGCGCAGGGAAGCGGACGCGGTCGAGGCCGTAGTTGAGGGCCATGCCGACGCCGCGGATCTCGAGCGTGGACTGCATCACCCCGGGCAGCAGCGACAGGGTCAGGTAGCCGTGCGCGATCGTGGTCCTGAACGGCGACTCGCGGCGCGCACGCTCGGGATCGACATGGATCCACTGCTGGTCGCCGGTGGCATCGGCGAACCGTTGGATGCGGGCCTGGTCGACTTCGCACCAGTCGCTGCAGGCGACTTCGCGCCCGATCCAGTCCCCCAGCGCCGCGAGTTCGACGACGACGGTCATGCCGCGTCCCCCTGGACGGTGGATGGCGCCTTCAGGCAACGATGCATCGCGGATCTCCGGTCATGTCAGAAGCACTCGTCGCGCATGTCCAGCGTCGTGCTGTCCATGCTCGCCAGCAGGTCCAACTGGGCGTCCACCCGGGGCAACTCCCAGGCGAAGAAGTAGCGGGCGGCCTGGCGCTTGCCCTCGAGGAAGTCGCTGTCGCCGCCTTGCGCGGCCATGGCCTGTTCGAGCCATATCCAGGCGAGTGTGACGTGGCCGAAGGCTTCCAGGTACAGGCTGGAATTGGCCAGCGCGAGCCGGGGATCGCCGTCGCGCCAGAGCCGCCGGGTGACCTCGGAGAGGCGCGACACCCGGGCGGCGAGCGCATCCGCATGCGCCCGCGTGCCGTCCAGGTTGCGGGCGCGTTCGATGCTGTCTCCAAGGCGCTGCACGTACAGCCGGAACGCCGCGCCGTCCTGCATCACCACCTTGCGACCGAGCAGGTCGAGCCCCTGCACGCCATGGGTGCCTTCGTGGATGGGGTTGAGGCGGTTGTCGCGGTAGAACTGCTCGACCTTGTATTCGCGCGTGTAGCCGTAACCGCCGTGTACCTGGATCGCCAGGTCGTTGGCGACCAGGCACCACTGCGAGGGCCAGCTCTTGGCGATGGGCGTGAGGATGTCGAGCAGCAGGTGCAGCTCGGCGCGCTGGAGATCCTCCGTGGCGATGCGGGCCTCGTCGACCAGGCGCGCGCAGTAGAGGTTGAGCGCGAGCGCACCCTCAACGTAGCTCTTCTGGGCCAACAGCATGCGCCTGACATCGGTGTGTTCGATGATCGGCACCTGCGGCGCGTTCGGGTCCTTGCCGCTGGCGTCGATGCGGCGCCCCTGCGGCCGGCCGCGGGCGTAGTCGAGCGCGTGCAGGTACCCCGTGTAGCCGAGCGCGGTGGCGCCCAGACCGACGCCGATGCGCGCTTCGTTCATCATGTGGAACATGCAGGCCAGGCCCTGGTGCAGGCCGCCGACCAGGTAGCCGATCGCACCCGCCCTGCCCCCTGGCGTGTACCGGGTCCCCTCGCCGAAGCTGAGCAGCGTGTTGACCGTGCCGCGATACCCCATCTTGTGGTTGAGGCCGGCCAGCTGGACATCGTTGCGTTCGCCCGGGGTGCCGTCCGCGTCGACCAGGAACTTCGGCACGAGGAACAGCGACAGGCCGAGGACGCCGGGGATCGGCCGGCCGTCGGCGTCCGGGGTGCGCGCCAGCACGAGATGGACGATGTTCTCCGACAGCTCGTGGTCGCCGCCCGAGATCCACATCTTGCTGCCGGTGAGGCGGTAGCGGGGGCCGAAGGGCGAGTCGCCATCGGGTTCGGCGCGGGTGAGGATGTCGGCCAGCGACGAACCCGCCTGCGGTTCCGACAGGCACATCGTCCCGAAGAAGCGCCCCTGAAGTTCGGGCTCGACGAAAGCCTTGATCTGCGCGGCATTGCCATGCGCCAGCAGCAGGTTGGCGTTGCCGAGGGTCAGCATCGGATACGCGCTGGTGGCGATGTTGGCCGCGTACAGGTAGGCCAGCCCGGCATTGGCGACCACCAGCGGCAACTGCATGCCGCCCAGGTCGTAGTCCTGGCCGGCGGCGATCAGGCCGCTCTCGGAGAAGGCCTTGAGCGCCGTGCCGATCTCGTCGATCACCGTGACGCGTTCGCCGTCGAACCGGGGCTCTTCCCGGTCGGCCTTCTGGTAGTGCGGCGCGAAGCGTTCCGCGGCCATGCGTTCGCAGGCGTCGAGCACCGCGTCGAAGGTTTCCCGGTTGTGGTCGGCGAATCGCGGCGCGCGCGTCAACGCGCCGACGTCGAGCCAGTCATGCAGGAGGAAATCGAGGTCGCGTCGCGACAGCAGCAGGGACGACATGCGCGCCTCAGACGATCTCGAACAGGCCGGCCGCGCCCTGGCCGCCGCCGACGCACATCGTCACCACCGCGTACTTGACGCCGCGACGCTTGCCCTCGATCAGCGCATGCCCGACCAGGCGTGCGCCGCTGACGCCATACGGATGGCCCACCGCGATCGCGCCGCCATTGACGTTGAGGCGCTCGTGGGGGATGCCGAGCGTGTCCATGCAGTGGAGCACCTGCACGGCGAAGGCTTCGTTGAGTTCCCACAGGCCGATGTCGTCGACCTTGAGGCCGGCACGCTCGAGCAGCTTCGGCACGGCGAAGACCGGGCCGATGCCCATCTCGTCGGGCTCGCAACCGGCCACGGCGAAGCCCCGGAAGATGCCCATCGGGGTGATGCCACGGCGGGCGGCGGCGTCGGCGTCCATCACCACCGAGGCCGAGGCGCCGTCGGAGAACTGGCTGGCGTTGCCGGCGGTGATCACGCCGCCGGGCACCGCCGTGCGGATCTTCGACACGCCCTCGTAGTTCGTGTCCGGGCGGATGCCTTCGTCGCTGGACAGCGTCACCTCGCGCGACTGCAGTTGCCGCGTGCGTGGGTCGGCGGTGCCCGCGAGCACCGTGATCGGCACGATCTCGTCGTCGAAGCGGCCGGCTTCGGCCGCGGCGGCGGCGCGCAGCTGGCTCTCCACGCCGTAGCGGTCCATGCGCTCGCGGTCGATGCCGTAGCGTTTGGCGACGGTCTCGGCGGTCTGCAGCATCGGCCAGTAGAGCTCCGGCTTGTGCGCCTGCAGCCAGCCCTCGGCGATCATGTGCTGGTTCATGTAGGGCTGGACGCAGGAGATGCTTTCCACGCCGCCGGCGACGAACACCTCGCCCTCGCCGGCGATGACGCGCTGGGCGGCCATCGCGATGGTCTGCAGGCCCGACGAGCAGAAGCGGTTGACGGTCGCGCCGGGGACGCTGACGGGCAGGCCCGCGCGCACCGCGCACTGGCGCGCGATGTTGACGCCGGTGGCGCCCTCGGGGTTCGCGCAGCCCATCAGCACGTCCTCGATCTCGGCGGGGTCGACGCCCGCGCGCTTCACCGCGTGCTCGACGACGTGGCCGCCCAGGGTCGCGCCGTGGGTCATGTTGAGTGCGCCCTTCCAGCTCTTGGCCAGTCCGGTGCGCGCGGTCGATACGATGACGGCTTCTTTCACGTTGGCATTCCAGTTCTGTGCGTGGGGATCAGCGGTTGAAGGTCTCGCCGGCCTCGGCCAGCTCCACCAGCAGGGGAGAGGGCTCCCAGGCTTCGCCGTGGTGTCCCCTGGCGTAGCGGCGCATCGCCTGGAGGACGTTGTAGAGGCCGACCGTGTCGGCGTGGAACATCGGCCCACCGCGCCACACGGGGAAGCCGTAGCCGGCGAGGTAGACCACGTCGATGTCGGACGCCTTGGCGGCGATGCCCTCCTCGAGGATCAGCGCGCCCTCGTTGACGAGCGCGTAGACCAGGCGTTCGACGATCTCGCGGTCGCTGATCCTGCGGCGGGCGACGCCGAGCTCGGCCGAGTGCGCCACGATCATGTCGTCGACGACGCTGGACGGATACGCGGTGCGGTCGCCGGGCTTGTAGTCGTACCAGCCGGCGCCGGTCTTCTGGCCGAAGCGGCCCATCTCGCAGAGCAGGTCCGCGGTCTTCGAATACGTGATCTCCGGGCTCTCGACGGCCCGGCGCTTGCGGATCGCCCAGCCGATGTCGTTACCGGCCAGGTCGCCCATGCGGAACGGGCCCATCGCCATGCCGAACTTCTCCATCGCGCGGTCGACCTGCTGCGGCAGCGCGCCCTCCTCGAGCAGGAACCCCGCCTGGCGGCTGTACTGCTCGATCATGCGGTTGCCGATGAAGCCATCGCAGACGCCGGAGACGACGGCGGTCTTGCCGATCTTCTTCGCCAGCGCCATGACGGTGGCCAGCACGTCCGGCGCGGTCGCCTTGCCGCGCACCACTTCGAGCAGTTTCATCACGTTGGCCGGGCTGAAGAAGTGCGTACCCAGCACATCCTGCGGGCGGTTCGTGAACTGCGCGATGCG
>JAUIJO010000347.1 GCA_030431185.1 Gammaproteobacteria bacterium
CGGATGCGTTCGCGTTCCTCGCGGGCTCCGGCCTTGCGCCCCTGGTCGCGGGCGACGGCGGCCGGGTCGGTGAGTAGGCGGATGTCGAAGGTCACTTCGCGCCTCCCTTGTAGGTGACGGTGAGCGGCTGCCAGAACGAGCAGTCAGGGTTCGGGCAGGTGTCTTTGCCGCCGTCGTCGGGGTCGGTGGAGGCGATCCAGATCCAGCCGCGGCCACCGCAGGACGGGCAGGTGCTCATAGCGCCTCCCCGTAGCCGTAGCCGCGTAGCAGTCGCGTCGCCTTCAGCAAAGTCATGTCGATGGTGAACTGGTGCTCGTGCACGAACTCGCCGCGCACGATCTGCAACTGCGCCACCAGGGACGCCTCCATGTGGCAGCGCCAATACTCGGCGCGCTCCGGCGAGTACCCGCCGCGCTGCACGATGAGCAGCGGGATGGCGGGCTTGCCGTGGAAGTCCTCGGCATAGTTCGTCGCCTCCCGCAGCGTGTCCAGCCACCAGTCGTCGATCTGCGCCAGGCTCGCCTCCTTCGCGGCCTTGCCGCTTTTGACCTCGGCGACGATGCCGGGCATGAGCTCGACGTCGCCGATGTCGCGCACGCCTGCGAGGGCGAGGCGGCGGGCGGCGGGGAAGCCGAGGCGGCGCAACGCGCGCACCACGCCGGTTTCCCCGCTCGTGCCGATGGCCTTGGGCTTGTTCGTCATGCCGTCACCAGTGACGCGACGAGCACAACCGTGAGTCCGACCAGGGCGGTCACGGTCAGGCCAAGGGCCAGCAGCAGGCCGACGTTCACCGCGTGGCTTCCTGGTAGGCCAGGTAGATGTCGGCGGGGATCTTGCCGCGCTTGCCGATGGGCAGGCCCTTGGCCAGCGCCCACTGGCGCAGCAACTTCGGGCTGGGGACGGTCGGCATTGAGGTGGGCTCGTCGGTGAACGTGGTCATGGCTTCTCCTTCAGCAGGTCAAGGTGGGCGGTGATCTTCTTGACGCCCAAAGTTGGCGACGGGAACTGGTCGTCGATGAACTGGCGCACGTCGTCGATGGCCGACGTGCGGCCCGCGTTGAACGCGGACTCGATGGCGGCGACGTAGCCGTCGGCGTCCATCAGGCTTCCTCGGCGACCAGGCGCAGGTGGCGTCCGGCCGGGTGGTTCGGGGTCTTGGTGATGAGGTCGACGGCGACGTCGAGCTCGTCCAGCAGGGCGGCCTCGCGGGCGGCCAGTCGCTTCTCGGTGCGGGCGACGCCCGACCAGTAGGCGATGAATGCGCTGACGGCGCCAGTGCCGGCGGCCAGCAGTGAGGCGGTGAGTGCAGGGTCCACAGGTTTCTCCCTTGTCCGGTGGTGGGGGCCGGGCGGTCACCGGCCCCCACCGGGTGCGACCGGCCGGGGGAACCGAATCGCTGGGGAGATTGATACGCCTACCGCCGCGGCGACACGGCCGCGCGAAAAGTCGTCGGGTCTTGCCTGGTGGCGCTTTCAGGCGCTAGGCATTTCTTGTGACCGAATCGGTACCTGGTCAACTTCCCTAAACCGTAAAACCCGTGTTTTCATTGGGTTATGAGCCCAAACCCGGGCTCTGGCACAACTCAAGGTCAAGGTACTCGGTCGGTAATCAGAGGGTTCCTGGTTCGAGTCCAGGTGCGGGA
>JAUIJO010000348.1 GCA_030431185.1 Gammaproteobacteria bacterium
CTTGTCGCGGTTGCGCGACTGCTCGACGTTGCGCACCAGTGCGTCCACGCCCTGGTTGTTGAAGCCCAGGCGATTGATGACGCCGCGCTGGCGGGGCAGGCGGAACATGCGCGGCTTCGGGTTGCCCTCCTGGGCGCGCGGGGTCACGGTGCCGATCTCGACGAAGCCGAAGCCCAGGTCGAACAGGGCGTCGATGTGCTCGCCGTTCTTGTCCAGGCCGGCGGCGAGGCCGACCGGGTTGGGGAACTCAAGGCCGAAGGCGCGGGTGGGCAGCGGTGCCGGCCGTTTGGCCACGAGGCCACTCATGCCCGAGCGATGCAGCGTGTCGAGGGACCGCAGGGTCAGGTCGTGCGCCCGTTCGGGATCGAGTCGGAACAGCAGCGGACGGGCGAGCGCGTACATCGACGGGGGAATCTCCTGGGCGATGCGGCCGGGGTGGCGCGCAGGACCGGTGCGGATGCCGTCGGCACGTCCCCCTGCGCGTCGCGCCGGCTTGCGGGGGCGCGTCGGTGAACGGGGGCGGGTCGACAGGCCCATTGTGCCTGAGCGCCGCCGTCATGGGGCACCTGGAAGGCGGACGCCCTCGAAAAACGCCCGCCGGGGTAAAGCACCGGGGCCGGGCAGGCCGGCCCCGGGACCGATCAGAGGTCGAACTTGATGCCCTGGGCCAGCGGCAGCGCGTCGGAGTAGTTGATCGTGTTGGTCTGGCGGCGCATGTAGGCCTTCCAGGCGTCGGAGCCCGACTCGCGGCCGCCGCCGGTTTCCTTCTCGCCGCCGAAGGCCCCGCCGATCTCCGCGCCCGAGGTGCCGATGTTGACGTTGGCGATGCCGCAGTCCGAACCGGCCGCCGACAGGAAGGCCTCGGCGGCCTTCAGGCTCTCGGTGAAGATCGCCGAGGACAGGCCCTGCGGGACCGCGTTCTGAAGGGCCAGGGCTTCGTCGAGGGTGCTGAACTTCATCACGTAGAGGATCGGCGCGAAGGTCTCGTGCTGGATGATCTCGGCATCGTTGGACAGGCCGGTGATGATGGTCGGCAGGACGAAGTTGCCCGCGCGGTCGATCTTCGCGCCGCCGGTCTCGACGGTGCCGCCGGCAGCCTTGGCGGCCTCCACGGCGTCGAGGTAGGCGTCGACGGCGTCGCTGCTGTTGAGCGGGCCCATCAGGTTGGCCGGATCGGTGGGGTCGCCGATCTTGCCTTCGACCTGCTTGTAGGCACCGACCAGCTTGGCCAGCACGTCGTCGTAGATGGCCTCGTGGATGAAGGCGCGGCGGGTGCTGGTGCAGCGCTGGCCGGCGGTGCCGACGGCGCCGAACACGATCGCCGGGATCGCCAGCTTCAGGTCGGCGCTCTGGTCGACGATCATCGCGTTGTTGCCGCCCAGCTCGAGCAGCGAACGGCCCATGCGGCGCGCCACGCGCTCGCCGACGGTGCGGCCGACGCGGGTGCTGCCGGTGAAGCTGACCAGGGCGATGCGCTTGTCGTCGACGAAGTGCTGGGCCAGCTCGGTGCCGCCATCGTTGAACAGGAAGAAGATGTCCGGGAAGCCGGCCTTCTTGAGCGCGGCGTTGCAGATCTTCATCGAGGCGATCGCCGACAGCGGGGTCTTGGGCGAGGGCTTCCAGATGCAGATGTCGCCGCAG
>JAUIJO010000349.1 GCA_030431185.1 Gammaproteobacteria bacterium
CCTTCAACGTGCGCACCCGCTCGACCAGAGCGCGGTTGGCGGCGTCCATGTCGCGCCGCGCGCCGTCATTGTAGATCGGGTCGACCTCGATCTGCGTCAGCAGGGCCTGCTTGTCGTGACGCTGCCTTTCGAGCTTGGCCTTCTCGTCGTGCAGCGCCGTGTCCAGTCGCTTGAGCCGGGCCAGCTCGGCGTCGCGCGATCGGGTGTCCTTCGCCAGCCGCGCCACCTGAGCCCGGTAGCGTGCGAGGCGCGCCCGGTCGCCTTCCACGAGCCGCTCGAGCAGGCGGTCCTTGACCACCGATCGGGCAAAATCCTCGGCCGAGAGCACGAAACGCAGGGCCGGCACCCGTCGTAGCCGCAGCAGCGCGCGCAGGCGAGCTCGCACGGCGGTCCGCATCTCGGCGAGGCGGCGCTCCGCACCGGCGCGCAGGATCTCCGCCTTACGCAGCGCCGTGGTCGCGTCGGCCCGCTCGAGCGCCAGCCGCGCCAAACGCTTGTCGGCCTCGACCGCGTCACGGTCCAGCCGGTCGAGCGCCTGCAGCAGCCCCAGCTCCTTGGCCAACACGCGCCCATAACGCGCGTGCAGCGACTCTCGGGTGGCCTTGTCGAGCCGCTCGGGCTGCACCGCGAGGTTGGTGGCGGAGCGCGAAGGCAAGGGCGCTACGGCTGGACCGACCGCAGGGCGGGCCCCTTGGCGCGGCGGAGCGCCGGACGTGGTCGCGGTCGCGGCAGCGGGCGCCTCGGCGACCTTCAGCGCGGGCGCGGGCGCGGCCCAAAGAATCAGCAGCGCCAGCGCCGCCCACGGCGAGCGGCGCGCGAAGATGGCGGCGGTGGTGGGTCGCAGCACCGTCTAGACCCGCAGGTAGCGGCCGACGCTGACACCGCTGGCGAGCAGACCGAGCAGCGGACCGCCCACGAGCAGCCACACCACCATGCCCGGGGGCAGCAGCGAGGCCTCGAAGTTGATGCGGTACATGTCACGGACCAGCGCCTGCAGCTCCATGTGCAGCAAGCCGAGAAAGGCCATGGCCACGAGCGCACCCGTGAGGCCGTGCAGCGCCCCCTCGATCAAGAAGGGCGCGCGCACGAAGCGGGGCGTCGCGCCCATGAGCGTCAGGATCTCGATCTCCTGTCGCCGGCTGTAGACCCCCATGCGCACCGTCGACAGCACAAAGAAGAGCGCGCTCGCGAGCAGAATGCCGCTGAGCACCACACCGACCGTGCGCAGGATCTCGACCAGGGCAAAGAGCAGCCGCAGCTTCTCGGCGCCGAACTCCACGTCTTCCACCGAGTCGACATCCTCAGTCTTCTCGGCCCAGGCCACGAGCCGGTCGAGGTCACCGCGCGACGCCAAGGTGCTGTCGAGCTCCAGCTCCAGCACTGGCTGCCCAGGGATCGCCTCCTGGTCCAACCCGGCCAGCAGCTCCGGGTCGAGCAGCTTGCGGTTCCGCTCGCGGTCGGCCTCGCGGGTCAGGGCGCGCACGGCCTTGACCCCCGGGTGGGCTCGCAATCGGGTCTCAATCTCAGTCATGCGGTCCTTGGGCGTGCCCTCGGCGACGTAGACAGAGATGGTCAGCTTGTCGCCCAGGTCGGCGATCAGCCCGTCGGCGGCGAAGAGCACCATGGCCAGCAAG
>JAUIJO010000141.1 GCA_030431185.1 Gammaproteobacteria bacterium
GGGCTCGATCATGCCCCGTTCCTCGGCCATGCGACGGATCCAGCGGTCGGACTTGATGCTCATCTCGAAGGGGTCACCTGTCTTGGGGAACGCCGATTCTAGCGGCAGGCCGGCCCGGATGCCCGCGACGGCGCCAACGGCCTAGCCGAGCAGCGACGCCGGGATGGGGAGCGCGGCCCGTGGACGCTGCGCGAGCTGCACCGCCAGCGCGCGGGCGGCCGCCCGGTAGGCCTGCGCCGCCGCGGAATCCGGCGACGATGCCACCACGGGAACGCCCGCATCGCCCTGTTCACGAATGCCCACGTCGAGCGGCAGGCTGCCGAGCAACGGCACGCCGTAGCGCTCCGCCATCCCGCGCCCGCCGCCACTGCCGAAGATGTGTTCGGCGTGGCCGCAGTTCGAGCACACGTGCACGGCCATGTTCTCGATGAGGCCGAGCACCGGCACCTCGACCTTCTCGAACATCTTCAGCGCCTTGCGCGCGTCGAGGGTGGCGATCTCCTGCGGCGTGGTGACGATGACCGCGCCGGCGACCGGGATCTTCTGCGACAGGGTCAGCTGGATGTCGCCCGTGCCCGGCGGCAGGTCGACGATCAGGTAGTCCAGCACCTCGCCGCCGCCCCAGCGGGTCTGCTCGAGCAACTGGGTCAGGGCCGAGGTCGCCATGGGCCCGCGCCAGATCATCGGCGTGTCCTGGTCCACGAGCAGTCCGATCGACATCGCCTCGATGCCGTGGGCCCGCATCGGCTCGATGCTCTTGCCGTCCGGGCTGTCGGGGCGACCAGACAGGCCGAGCATGGCCGGCACGCTGGGGCCGTAGATATCGGCGTCCAGCAGGCCCACGCGCGCGCCCTCGGCGGCCAGCGCGAGCGCCAGGTTGACGGCGGTGGTCGACTTGCCCACGCCGCCCTTGCCCGAGCCCACGGCGATGATGTTGCGGATGTCGGCCAGGGGCGCGAGCTTGGGCTGGACCTCGTGCGCGGCGATGCGGGACTGCAGGTCCAGGCGCGAAAGGGACACTCCCTCGCGCTCCAGCCGTTCGCGCACCATCGCTTCGATGGGCGCCCGAAGGCCCTCCAGTGGCACGCCGAGGACGATCTCGACGGCTGCACGGCCCTCGGTCACGGCGGCACGGATCCGGCCGATCCGGGACAGCTCGACGGGCGGCGCGGGCAGCACCAGGCTGGACAACAGGGTTTCGATGGAAGTTGCGTTCATGATGCGGGCAGTGTGACAGGGCTGGAACTGAACAGGCATACGTTTCCCATGCCGAATCACCCATTCGGCAAGGTATGTGATGGTCATGTGGCAAGCCCGTTAATTGCGTGTTAAGTTCCAAGCGTCAGAGGGGAGTCTGACGTTCCAGCGACCTGGCCACCGGATGGCAAAACTCAAATAGAAACATTGCCTTAACTTAGGGGATCACAATGGTAGTCAAAAACCACGGGCTGCAACGCAGCCGCTTGAGCGCAGCTTTGTTCGCCGCTCTGCTGGTACCGGTGTCCACGGGAGTGTTCGCGCAGGACGCCACCGGGGAAGAAGCAGAAGTCAGGACCTCCGAGGCCGCTTCCAATGCTCCCTCGGTACCCACCGACCTGGACAAGATCGTCGTCACCGGTTCCCGCATCAAGCGCGCCGAGATCGAAGGTCCCGCACCGGTCACGGTCATCACCTCCGAGGAACTGGAGCGCCAGGGGTTCTCGACGGTCGCTGAAGCGCTGAACACCCTCACCCAGATCACGGGTTCGGTGCAGAACGAGCTGACCCAGAACGGCTTCACCCCGAACGCCGGCGTCATCGACCTGCGTGGCCTGGGCCCGGGCCGCACCCTGACCCTGATCAATGGTCGCCGCGCCGCGGACTATCCGCTGCCCTACAACGGCCAGTCGAACGTCTTCAACTTCAACTCCATCCCCTCGGCGGCCATCGATCGCATCGAAGTGCTGTCGGGCGGCGCCTCGGCCATCTACGGTTCGGACGCGGTCGCGGGCGTGGTCAACATCATCCTCAAGACCAACTACGAGGGTGACGAAGTCGACCTGCGCCTCGGCACGACCACCCGTGGCGGCGGCGACACCGTCAACGCTTCGTGGGTCGGCGGCAAGGTCGGCGACCGCTGGTCCCTGACCTATGCATTCCAGTACTTCGACCGCGAAGAGATCTTCGCGTCGCAGCGCGACTTCATGGATTCCTACCGCGACGATCCCTCGGTCGATCCGGAAGACGCGACCGCCGTGATCGGCATCCGCCTGCGCGACCGCCTGATCGGCACCGGCGTCAACAGTTACGTCTATCCGGGCGGCGAAGATGCCGCCTCGGTCTGCGGCCGCTTCAGCGACTTCGAGCTGCAGAACAACGGCGCCTGCGGCTACTACGGCTACCCCGCCACGCAGCAGATCCAGAACGCCCGCACCGACCGTTCGGGTTACCTGTACGGCACGTTCGACTTCACCGACACGCTGCAGGGCTTCGCCAGCCTGAACGTGTGGGAGTCCGACGCGACCACGGCCTCGGCCACGCAGTTCTGGCAGCCGCCGCTGTTCTACGACACCAATTACGGCTCCATCATGGATGGCCAGCGCATCTTCTATCCGGATGAAGTCGGTGGCTTCGGTTCGCAGCAGACGACGCTGGAAGAGCGGGCCATCGATTTCGCGGTCGGCCTGCGTGGCGTGTTCGGCGAGCGTTTCGACTGGGACGCGACCGTGTCGCGCTCGACCTACGACACCCACAGCGAGCGCCCGCGCTTCGTCGCGAGCAAGATCAACGACTTCTTCCTCGGGCCGCAGCAGCCCGGTCTCGACCCGTTCTTCAACGCCTACCCGGTTTACACGCTGAACCAGGACCGCTACTTCAACCCGATCTCGCCCGAGGACTTCCAGTCCCTGATCACCAACGTGGTCACCGACGCCGACTCCAGCGTCACCCAGGCCAACTTCGTGGTCAGCGGCGACCTGTTCGAGCTGCCCGCCGGTGCCGTCGGCATGGCGGCCACGCTCGAGGCCGGTTCGCAGGAGTACACCCTGGATCCGGACCCGCGCATCCTGCCGGGCGCCGATCCGGCCGAGGCGATCTACAACCTCACCGGCACCGGCGGTGGCGGCGAGCGTGACCGCTACGCCCTGGGCGTCGAGTTCTCGGTTCCGGTCCTCGATTCGCTGACGGTCAACCTCGCCGGTCGCTACGACAAGTACGACGACGTGACCGCGGTGGACGATGCCGTGACCTACAACTTCGGCCTCGAATGGCGTCCGATCGACAGCCTGCTGCTGCGCGGCAGCTACGCCACGTCGTTCCGTGCGCCGGACATGCACTACGTGTTCGCCGACGAGTCGGGCTTCTTCACCAACGTCTACGACCAGTACAACTGCCGGGTCGAGGGCAATGACGCCGAGCAGTGCCGCACCAACCAGGACTACCTGGACAACGTGTTCGGCACGCGTCGCGGCAACCCGGGCCTGGAAGAGGAAGAAGGCAAGTCCTGGACCGCCGGCTTCGTGTGGGACGTGATCGAGGGCATGTCGGTTTCGGTCGACTACTTCGACATCCAGCTCGACCAGTCCGTGTCCGACATCGGCACCGACTACCTGCTGCGCAACGAAGCGGCCTGCCGCCTGGGCACCGACATCGATGGCTCGCCCGTCGACGTCAACTCCTCGGCCTGCCAGTTCTTCATCAACCAGGTGACCCGCGTCCAGGGTGGCCCGAACGACGGCCAGATCGACGAGATCGCGCTGCTGCCGGTCAACCAGGCCTACAACGGCATCACCGGCATCGACGCTTCGTTCGACTACCGCTTCGACACCGATCGCTACGGTGACTTCCGCCTGAACCTCCACTGGTCGCACACCCTGACCCAGGAGTTCCAGGAGTTCCCGGGCGACGAGATCGAGGACTACCGCGACGACCTCCAGAACTTCGACTTCCGCAGCCGCATCAACTGGACGGCCGCATGGAGTCGCGACGACTGGAACGCCTCGGTGTACGGCTATCGCTGGGGTTCGGCACCGAACTGGGCCGAGACCGGCCGCATCGCGCCGTACATCATCTGGAATGCCTCGCTGGGCAAGAAGATCACCGACAATGCAAGCGTCGGCCTGACCGTCCTGAACGTGTTCGACAAGCTGCATCCGGAAGACGATACGTTCGACTCGTATCCGTTCTTCTGGCGCGCCTACAGCCCGATCGGCCGCCAGGTGTTCGCGAGCTTCAACTACAAGTTCTAAGCGACATCCCATGCTCCACTGGAAGCCCGGCGAAAGCCGGGCTTCTTTTTTGCCCGGGCGACTTCCATACGCACGCGAATGCGGTATAAAGGCCAGACGCCGCGCCAGACGGCCCCACCCAGTTCGACACCCCGGAGGGATACATGCGCAACCGACTGCTCGCCCTGCTGCTCGCCGTGCCGCTCGCCGTCGCTTCATTCGCCAGCGTCGCCCAGACACCGGTCGGCAAGTGGACGACCATCGACGACAAGACGGGCAAGCCCAAGTCCGTGGTGGAGATCTACCAGGCCGCCGACGGCAGCCTGGCCGGCAAGGTCAACGAGATCCTGCAATCCGAGCGCGGCCCGAACCCGGTGTGCGACAAGTGCTCGGGCGACCGCAAGGACAAGCCTGTCAAGGGCATGGTCATCCTGTGGGGCCTGAAGCAGGACGGCGACACCTGGGAAGACGGACAGATCCTGGACCCGGCCAGCGGCAAGCTCTATTCGGCCAGGATCCGCCTGACCGATGGCGGTGGGAAGCTGGAGGTTCGCGGCTTCATGGGCTTCTCCCTGCTGGGCCGTACCCAGGTGTGGATGCGCCGCACCGAGTAAGCCGCCACCGCTCCCGCCATGGCATCCGCGAGGCCAGGGAAACCGGGCCTCTTGCGTGGACGCGCCGGGCAGGGCCGGAGGCGGGTCGCGCGGGCGGCGTGCGATAATCCCGGACCCTTTTCGCCACAGCGGTTCCCATGTCACGCGAGTTCGTCGTCACCTGCGCCCTGCCCTACGCCAACGGCCCGCTGCACCTGGGCCACCTGGTGGGTTACATCCAGGGCGACATCTGGTCGCGCGCCCAGCGGCTGTCCGGCCATGCGGCGCATTTCGTCTGCGCCGACGACACCCACGGCACCCCGATCATGCTGGCGGCGGAGAAAGCGGGCCAGACGCCCGAAGCTTTCATCGCCGGGATCCAGGCCGGGCACGAGCGCGACTTCGCGGCCTTCGGGGTCGATTTCGACCACTACGACTCGACCAACTCCACGCGCAACCGCGAACTGGTGCATGCGATCTACCGCAAGCTCGACGCCGCCGGGCACATCAGCCGGCGCTCGGTCGCGCAGCTGTTCGATCCCGAGAAGGGGATGTTCCTGCCCGACCGCTACGTCAAGGGGACCTGCCCCAACTGCGGCACGGCCGACCAGTACGGCGACAACTGCGAGCATTGCGGGGCGACCTACGCGCCCACCGACCTGAAGGAGCCGCGTTCGGTGCTCAGCGGCGCCACGCCCGAACTGCGGGAATCCGAACACTTCTTCTTCGAGGTCGGCCCGTTCGAGCAGTTCCTGCGCGAATGGATGTCCGGCGACGTCGCCCTGCCGGGCGTCAAGGCCAAGCTGCAGGAATGGCTGGATGCCGACGGCGGCCTGCGCGCCTGGGACATTTCGCGCGACGCGCCCTACTTCGGCTTCCAGATCCCCGACCAGCCCGGCAAGTACCTGTACGTGTGGCTGGATGCGCCCATCGGCTACCTGAGCAGCTTCCAGGCCCTGTGCGAGGCGCGCGGGCTGGACTTCGAGGCCTACCTCGCGCCGGGCAGCCAGGCGGAGCTCCACCATTTCATCGGCAAGGACATCGTCAACTTCCATGGCCTGTTCTGGCCGGCGGTGCTGCAGGGCGCGGGCATGCGCGCGCCCACCCGCCTGCACGTCAATGGCTACCTGACCGTCGACGGTGCCAAGATGTCCAAGTCGCGCGGCACCTTCGTGATGGCGCGCACCTACCTCGACGTCGGCCTCGATCCCGAAGCCCTGCGCTACTACTACGCCGCCAAGACCTCCGGCGGCGTCGACGACATCGACCTGAACCTGTCGGACTTCATCGCCCGGGTGAACTCGGACCTGGTCGGCAAGTTCGTCAACCTGGCCAGCCGCTGCGCGGGCTTCATCCACAAGCGCTTCGATGGCCAGCTCGCCGACGCGCTGCCGGACGCGGCGATGTACGCGCGCTTCGTCGAACAGCTTGCGCCGATCGCGGCCGCCTATGCCCGCAACGAAGCCGCCAGCGCCCTGCGCATGACCATGGCGCTGGCCGACGAGGCCAACCGCTACATCGACGAGCACAAGCCCTGGGTGATCGCCAAGCAGGCGGACGCGGACGCGGAACTGCAGGCGGTCTGCACCCAGGCCCTGAACATGTTCCGCGTGCTCAACACCGCGCTCAAGCCCGTGCTGCCACGCATCACCGGTGAAGCCGAGGCCTTCCTGTCGGCGCCGGCACGGCACTGGGACGACGTGGCCTCGCCCCTGCTCGCGCATCGCATCGCCGCCTACACCCCCCTCTTCACCCGTATCGACCCCAAGCACATCGACGCCATGACCGAAGCCAGCAAGGACTCCCTGAAGCCGACCGCGGACGCCACCCCGGCCGCCAAGCCCGTCGTGGCCCCGCCCGCAAAGGCCGACGAAGCCCCGGCCACCATCAAGATCGACGATTTCGCCAAGCTCGACCTGCGCATCGGCAAGGTCACGGCCTGCGAGTTCGTCGAAGGGTCGGACAAGCTCCTGCGATTCGAGCTCGATGCCGGCGAACTCGGCACCCGGCAGATTTTCTCCGGCATCCGTGCCTCCTATCCCGAGCCTGCCGCCCTGGTCGGTCGCAACGTAGTGTTCATCGCCAACCTCGCCCCGCGCAAGATGCGTTTCGGCCTGAGCGAAGGGATGATCCTGTCGGCCGGTTTCGACGCGGGCCAGTTGGCCCTGCTCGATGCAGATGCCGCCGCCGAACCAGGCATGCCGGTCCGCTGAGGCGACCGGCCGGAGGCAGCGACCCGGCCCCTCCTCGCCCGCTCCCGGAAGACGACGCATGTCCACGCCCCCGACCCTGGTCGAACGCCTCGATCGCCTGCTGCCCCAGACCCAGTGCGGGCAATGCGGCTTCGACGGCTGCAGGCCGTACGCCGAGGCCATGGCGGCGGGACGCGCCGACGTGGACCGCTGCCCGCCCGGCGGCGATGCCGGCGCGCGCGCGCTCGCCCATTGCCTGGGCGTCGATGCACGGCCTTACGACCGCGAGCGCGGCACATGGCACGCCACTCCGCCTGTCGCGATGGTCGTCGAAGGCGACTGCATCGGCTGCACGAAGTGCATCCAGGCCTGTCCCGTGGACGCCATCATCGGCGCCAGCAAACTGATGCACGTGGTGATCGAGCCGCTGTGCACGGGCTGCGAACTGTGCGTCCCCGCCTGCCCGGTGGACTGCATCGAGCTGCTGCCGCGTCGCGCCCCCACGCCAGGCCCGGGCGGCGCCTAGCCCGCCCCAACCCGTGGTTCCCGCCGCCCGATCGGCCGGGGCAGCTCCGGCAAGCAACGCGCTGCACCTTCCCTGCGGCCCGCGACGGTGGCCTCAGTCGGCGGTGCAGGCCTCGCAGAGGCGCTCGACGGCGTAGCCCGCGCGGCTGAGCTTGTCGACCAGGCCATCCTCGCCCAGCAGGTGCATGGCGCCGACCACGACCAGGGTTTCGGCCCCGGATTCCCCGTCCAGCATCGCCTCGACCTTTGGCAGCCATGCATCGTTGCGTTCGACGTTGACCCGACGGTAGGACTCGGGCGTCTCGGCCTTCATCTCGTCGATCGCCAGCGCCGTCAGCGCTTCGACGTCCCCGCGTCGCCAGGCATCGTGCATGTCGACGAGCTCCGCCTGCGCCTGCGCCGGGTCCTCGATGAAATCCGTCAGCGCGATGACCTGCTCTTCCATCGGCATGGCGTCCAGGGCCGCCAACTGCTGGTCGATGCTCTCCAGGCCATCGCTGGGCTTGCCGGCCCCGGCCGCCCGGGCGATGAGGTGCTGGTCCAGGCCATCGGCGCTGCTGAAGCCCAGCGCCTGCGACATCCCCATCACCAGGGACAGGTTGATGAACCAGGGCTCATAGGCCTCGACCGAGGCGACCGACTGCCCCGACTTGCTGAACATCTCGTCGAGCTGTTGCAACTGCTCCGGCGTCAGGACCTTGCTGAGGCTGCGGCCATCCGCGTAGCCCGACGCCTTGAGCATCTTCATGCCGGTGGCGGGGTCGGCCAGGGCCGCCGGGGGGATCTCGAACACCACGCGCTCGGCATCCTCGAACGCGGCATCGATCTCGGGGCCGGTCGGATAATCGCTCGACCTGAGCAGGTGGAACGAGCCGAGCAGGTACACCGTGTTGTCCGGGTCCGAGACCTTCCAGAGCAACGGCACCGGGCTCGCCTCGCCCGCAGGCGGGGCGACCGCCGCGGCGTCCGGGCCGGGCCCGGCGGCGACCGCCGCGAACGGAAGCCCGCAGCAGGCCAGCGCGGCCAGGGTGAAGGCGTGGAATGCGTGCATGCGGGGCATCTTCAGTTTCCTGTGTCGTGTGCGTACTTCTTCTCGCCCGCCGTGATGGCCAGGTCCAGGCGATTCTCGAGCGGCGGCAACGGGCAGGTCGCGAACGGCGTGAACGCGCACGGGGGGTTGTAGGCC
>JAUIJO010000350.1 GCA_030431185.1 Gammaproteobacteria bacterium
CGCTGCCGTAGCCCGCGGTCAGGCGCCAGGCGTCACCGAGGTCGATGCCCCAGCCGAGGCTGCCGGTGGTGTGGCCGCCGAACTGTTCGTTGTCGTCGCGGCGAAGGCTGGCTTCCAGGGACTGTGCCCCGAACTGGCCCTGGTACTGCACGAACGCCGCCTTGTTGTCGCGTTCGGTGGCGTCGTAGAAGGTGTCGCTCTCGACCCGGTCGCGCAGCCAGTCCAGGCCCGCGCTCAACAGATGGTCGCGGCCGAGCTGGAAGTCGCCCTGCAGGGTGGCGCTGTCGCGGTCGGTGTCGAAAAAGCCGGCGTCGACGCCGTCGACGAAGTTGTCGGAGGCGTCGGTGTTGCGGCCGGCCACCAGCTTGAACGTGGCCATGTCGCTGGCACGCCACACGGCCTGTGCTCCGACGACCTGCTGGGTGACCTTGGACAGGTTCTGGAAGCTGCCGTCGTACGCGTTGCGCGCCTCGGCGCGCATGCCCATGGCGTTGAAGGAGAAGTCCCCGCCGCCATCGAAGCCGCCGCGCAGGGACAGGGACCGGTTGCGGTATGCGTCATCGTCGGGTTCGTCGGTGAAGCAGCCCGCGCCGAAGTCGAAGGGGATCGACGGGTCGGGCCCGCGGCCGCGGCAGGCGTCGATGCCATCGGTGGTGGTGTAGGCGGCATCCACGCCGAACCAGGCGGGGCCCTGGCGGCCGCCGAACCCGGCCGTGCCTTCGGCGAAGTCGTGGCTGCCGGTGGTGGCGCTGGCCCGCGCGGCGAGGCCGGCGGTGTCGCGGCGGGTGAAGATCTGGATGACGCCGCCAATGGCGTCCGCGCCGTACAGGCTCGAGCGGGGGCCCCGCACGATCTCGACCCGGTCGATCATCGCCAGCGGCAGGTCCTGCAACGACACCAGGCCCGACGTGGGCGAGCCGAGGCGGATGCCGTCGACCAGTACCAGCACGTGGTCGGATTCGCTGCCGCGCAGGAACAAGGTGGTCAGCTTGCCCGCGCCGCCCTGGTTGGCCAGGGAGATGCCGGCACGCCCGCGCAGGAGGTCGGGCAGGTTGCGCGCCTGGCTTCGCTCGATGTCCGCATGGTCGATCACTTCGACGGGCACCAGGGCCGCGTCGGCGCTGATCGCGGTGCGATTGCTGGTGACGGTGACCTGGTCGAGGTCGGTGGCATCCTGCGCGGACGCGGGGGTGGCGGCGAACACGGTGGATGCCACGAGGGCATGGACTGCCAGCGGCAGGGGGCGCAGGTGCATCGGATGTCTCTCCATCGCATCGACCGTTCCGGTCGCATGCCTCGTTGTCGGCGCGGGTGGAGAGCGGGGCCTCGAATGCCGGCGCAGTCGCCGGGTTCGCTGCCGCCATGCCCTCCGCATCGCAATCAGGGGTGGGCAGCGGACTGCCCGGCGTCGAGGCCGGTCTCCGGACTTGCGAATGGAGCGACAGGAACCCGGCCATCGGCCGACCTTTCGCGTCCGCCCAGCCGCGACTGTTGCCGTGCCGGGCACATGTCGATGCGGGGTTCGCTTACCGTTGCGGGGGCAGTGCCGGACTGCTGCGCGGGGCGCAGGTCACCGGCTTCCCGTTTCAACCCGCGGCGCGAAGCCTGGCCGGGT
>JAUIJO010000142.1 GCA_030431185.1 Gammaproteobacteria bacterium
ACACCGTACTGATCCCGCAGGTCGCGATGCGCCGCTGGCTGCAGGCCACCCTGGCCGCGCGCCATGGCGTCGCCGCCAACCTGGAGTTCCTGACGCCCGGCGAGTTCGTGTCCCGCGCGCTCGACGCCAACCTCGGTCCCGTCGCCGAAGACCTGGACGCGACGGGCCTGCAGTGGGCGCTGTATGCCGCGCTGCGGGACGAGGCATTGATGGCGCGCCCCGCGATGGCGGCGCTGGCGGCCTACCTCGCCGCCGGCGATGCGTCGCGACCGTGGACGCTGGCCAGCGAGCTGGCCGGCGTCTTCGCCAAGTACCAGGCCTGGCGCCGCGACTGGCTGCTGCGCTGGGAGGACGGCGCCGACCCCGCCGACCCACAGGCGATCCTGTGGCGCGAGGTGGCCCGCGGCCGCCCGCATCGCGCGCGCCGCATCCAGGACTACCTGGCCCGCTTCGACGCGGGCGACGCCCTGCCGCGCGGCCTGCCCTCGCGCCTGTTCGCCTTCGCCACGCTGAACGTTTCGCCGGACGTGCTGCGGGTCATGGCCACGCAGGCGCGCGTGGGCACCCTGCATTTCTACCTGCCCACGCCGACCCGCGCGTACTGGGGCGACCTGCGCAGCCTCGGCGCACGCGAGCGCGCGGGCGAGCGCTTCGAGTTCGAGGACGACGAGAACCCGCTGTTGCGCGACTGGGGCGCGGCGGGCAGCGATTTCGTCGCCCTGCTCGGCAGCTACGAGGTCGTCCACCCCTCGGGCGAGATCGACGCCAGCGTCGACCCGGAAGACATGGGGCCGGCCTCCTTCCGTCCGCGGGATGGCTCTGCACGGGCCCACGCGGACACGGACGGCGCAGGCCCGCGGTCCACCCTCCTGCAGCGGATGCAGGCCGACCTCTTCCATCGTCGGCCCATGCCGGCCGCGATCAGCGCCGACGGCATCGACACGGGCGACCCCAGCCTGCAGTTCCACGCCTGCCACACCCGACTGCGCGAGTTGCAGGTGCTCCACGACCGCCTGCGCGACCTGCTCGAGGACGCGCGCTTCGATCCCCCCCTGCAGCCGCGCGAGATCGCGGTGCTGGCCCCAGACATCGACCCCTACGTGCCGTACCTGGACGCGGTGTTCGGCGGCGGCGACGGACCCGGCCCGATT
Organism: Gammaproteobacteria bacterium; assembly: GCA_030431185.1. Lineage (GTDB taxonomy): Bacteria > Pseudomonadota > Gammaproteobacteria > Xanthomonadales > Xanthomonadaceae > Marilutibacter. The sequence goes on from JAUIJO010000142.1 coordinate 1,152, forward strand.
CCCTACGCGATGGCCGACGCCAGTCCGCTGGCCGGCGAACCGCTGGCCGAGGTCTTCCTGCGCCTGCTCGCCCTCCCGGTATCGCGCTTCGGCCTGGAGGAGATGCTCGACCTGCTGGCCAGCCCGCCGCTGGCGCAGGCCGCAGGCCTGGACGCGAACGCCTTCGACCGCCTGCATGGCTGGCTGCATGCCGCCGGGGCGCGCTGGGGCCTGGACGCGGCGCATCGCGCGCGCCTTGGCGCGCCGGCCGACGACGCCTACACCTGGCAGTTCGCGCTGGACCGCCTGCTGTTGGGCCATGCCAGCGGAAGCGATGCGTTGATCGGCGGCACGGACGGCGCGGTGGCGCCCTGGCCGGACCTGGAAGGCGGTGCCCTCGACGCCCTCGACGCCCTGCTGCGGCTGATGCGCGTCCTCGCCCGCCATGAACGCGTGCTGGGCGAGGCGATGCCCCCCGGACAATGGCGCGAGCGCCTGCTGGGCCTGCTCGATGCCCTGCTGCCGCGCCCCCCGTCGACACCGGGCGGCCAGCGCGCGCTCGACCGCCTGCGGACCCTGGTCGACGGCTTCGCCCACGACGCCCGCCGCCTGGGCTTCGACGCGCCGGTCCCCGCGGAGGTCGTCCGCGCGCACTTCGCCGCGGCCCTGGGCGAGGCCGACACCCGCGCCCCCCTGCTCACCGGTGGCGTCAGCTTCGCGCGCATGGTGCCGATGCGGTTGCTGCCGTTCCGGGTGATCTGCCTGCTGGGCATGAACGACGGCGACTTCCCGCGCCGCGACCCCGCCGCCGGCCTCAACCGCCTGACCGCCGAGCTGGGCAGCGACCGGCGCCGTCGCGGCGACCGCTCCACCCGCGAGGACGACCGCTTCCTGTTCCTGCAGTTGTTCGCCGCTGCGCAGGACGTGTTCTACCTGAGCTGGCTGGGCGCGGATCCGCGCGACGGCAGCGCACGCGAGCCCTCGGCGCTTGTGACCGAGCTGCTGTCGGCGGCGGCCGACCACCACGTCGCCGCGGACGCCCCGGCGCGCCCGACACTGAAGGCGGGCATCGAGCGGGCCCTGGTGGTGGACCATGCCCTGCAGCCGTTCTCACCGGCCGCGTACGGCGCGCCTGCCGAGGGCGCGGCGCGCGACCCACGCCGCTTCAGCTACCGTGCGGACTGGCACCCGGCGGCGGGGCGCGTGTCCGGCACGCGCACGCCACTGGCCCCATGGATGCCCGCCGGCACGCTGCTGCCCCCTTCGGACGAGGCCGGCGATGCGCTCTCGATCGACGTCCTGCGCCGCTTCCTGGTCGCGCCGGCCGAGGGATTCCTGCGCCACCGGCTGGGCCTGCGCCTGCCCGCGGCGGGGGAAGCGGGCGACGACATCGAGCCGCTGCAGCCTGCCGGCCACGGCCTGGAGCGCACGCGACTCCAGCGCGCGGTGTTCGAGGCCCTGCTGGCCGGCAGCGACGACGACGCCCTCTACACCGCCCTGCGCGCACGAGGCCTGCTGCCGTCCGGCCCCGCCGGACGACGGGCGCTGGCCGAGGTCGTCGACGACGTCCGGCCGTATGCCCGGGGCTTCGCGGCATGGCGCGGCGATGCGGTCGCCACGACGATCCCCTGCGAGGTCGAGGTCGACGGTCTCCGGCTGCACGGTCGTCTCGCGGACGCCTGGCCGCAGGGCCTGGCGCGGGTGCGCCTGGGTGCGCCCAACGGCAACTCGGCCATCCGCAACGGCCTGGATTGGCTCCTGGCCCGGGCCAGCGGGCTGGACCTGCCCTTCGTCGAGTTCCACGAGAGCGAGGGCATCGGCCCGCACGTGCGCGAGGCCATCGGCCGCGACGACGCGCTGGCCGCATTGCGCGCGCTGGTGGCCTTGAGGCGCGAAGGCCTGCAACGCCCGCTGCCCTTCGCGCCCTACAGCGGCTGGGCCTTCTTCAACGCCTCCGATCCCGGGCGCGGGCTGGTCGAGGCCGCGACACAGTGGCGCGGCGGTTACATGAAGTGGGCCGAGGGCGACAGCGAGGCCCTGCGGCTGGCGCTGCGCGGGCGCGACCCGTTCGCCGACGCCGATGCCCTGCGCGATTTCGTGCGGATTTCGCGCACCCTGTTCGGCGCGGTCACCGGGCGCGGACACGCCACCGACGACGACGCCGGGCTGGCCCTGCCGCCGCTCGACGAGGACGCGGAGGACGCCGCATGAGCGAGGCGACGCGCCCGGACCCCTGGCTCGACCTGCCGCTCGACGGCGTGCATCTGGTCGAGGCCTCGGCCGGCACCGGCAAGACCTACACCCTGGCGACCCTGGTGGCGCGACTGGTGGTCGAACGCGGCCTGCGCGTGGGCGCGATCCTCGCGGTCACCTTCACCGAAGCGGCCACCCAGGAGCTGCGGGCCCGCATCCGTGAGCGCCTGCAGCTGGCCGTCGACCAGGTCGATGCCCCGGCATCCGACGCCGACGGGCCCGCCGCGACACTGACGCGCGACCTGCTGGAGCGACACCTGGCCCGCAGCGGGGAAACCGTCGACGCGCTGCGCCGGCGCCTGCGACAGGCGGTGATGGAGATCGACCTGGCGGCCATCTTCACCATCCACGGTTTCTGCGCGCGCGTCCTGCGCGAGCATGCCCTGGAAAGCGGCCAGGGCTTCGACCCGCCCGAGCTGCTCGGCAACGACCGCGCCCTGCGCGAGGCCCTGGCCGCCGACCTGTGGCGCGCCCTCGCCGTCGACGCCGACAGCGCCGACGATCTCGCCAACCTGTGGAAGGCCGGGCCCGACGCGCTCGCCGCCGACCTCCGGGACCTGCTGCGCGAACCGGTGCTGCTGCCTCCGCCCATGCCGGTCGATGCCGCGGAGCGCGAGCGACTGCAGGCGCTCACGGACGACGCCCGCCAGGCCTTGCGCGAGGCGTGGGCGCGGGAGGGCGAGGCCTTCTTCGATACGCTCGTGGCCGCGGTCGCGGACGACGTGCTGAAGCTCAACATCTACAAGACCGAATGGCTGGAGGACCTGCGCGGATGGATGCGCGAGCTCGCTTCCAGCGTCGAGGCCCCGGCGACGCCGCATTCCAAGCTGGCCAAGTTGACCGCCGAGGCATTGGTCGCGGGCACGAAGAAGGGCCGGCAGGTGCCTGCATCGCCCGCGTTGAGCACCGCCGCCAGCGATTGGCTCGACGCCACGCAGGCCCTCGACGGCGTGTCGGCCCGCCGCCGTGCCACCCTCCTGCACCGCCTGCGCGACGAGGCCCGCGTGCGCCTGGCGGAGATGAAGCGGCAAGGCCGGGTACAGACCTACGACGACCTGATCGATGGTGTCGCGGACGCCCTGGACGGCCCGAACGGCGACCGCCTTGCGGCACGACTGCGCGAACAGTACGCCGTCGCGCTGGTCGATGAGTTCCAGGACACCGACACCCGCCAGTGGCGGATCTTCGACCGCGTGTTCGGGCACGGCAGCGAGGCGCCGGCGCTGTACCTGGTCGGTGATCCCAAGCAGGCCATCTACGGGTTCCGCGGCGGCGACGTGCACACCTACCTCGCCGCCGCCGCGGTGGCCGCGCAGGCGCCGCCGCTCTCGCGCAACTATCGCTCCCGCCCGTCCGTCCTCGCCGCCATCGATGCGCTGTACGCCGCCGCGGGCGCACGCGCGTTCGTCGACGAGCGGATCGCGTTCCACCCGGTGACGCCCGGTGGCCACCGCGGCGACGCGGACTACCTTCGCCAGGGCGCCCCCGCTCCCGCGCTGACCGTGTGGCTTGCTCCACCGCAGCCGCCGGACGACAAGGGCAAGGCAAAACCCTGGAGCGCCGAGGATTCGCGCGCGATGGCCACGCGCGCCTGCGTGGCCGCCATCCATGCCGTGCTGTCGGAGGGTCGCGAGGGCAGCGCGCTGATCGAAGGCCGGCCGGTGCGTCCCGGCGACATCGCCGTGCTGGTGCGCAGCCACGCGGAGGCCACCCGCGTCCAGCGCGCCCTGGCCGAGGCCGGCATCGCCGCGGTCGCCGCCGGCAAGCAGAGCCTCTACGCCACGCCGGAGGCGCGCGAGCTGCATGCATTGCTGCTGGCGCTGCTCCACGGTGGCGACGACGGTCGCCTTCGCGCCGCGCTGTCCACGGTGCTGCTGGGCGTCGACGCCGCCGGCATCGATGCGCTCGACCGCGACGCCGACGCAGCGCGGCATTGGCAAGCCCAGGCACAGGCCTGGCGCGAGCGCCTGGCCCGCGGCGGACCGCTCGCCCTGGTCGGCGACCGCTGCGCGGATGCGGCCGAGCGCCTGCTCGGCCTGCCCGACGGCGAGCGGCGCCTCAGCAACTACCTCCAGCTCGCCGAGGCGCTGCAGGAAATGCAGGCCCGTTCGCTGGGCCTGCACGGCCTGGCCGATGCCTTCGCCCGGCGCATCGCCAGCGCCGACGACAACGACGAGAGCCAGTTGCTGCGGCTGGAGTCCGATGCGCATCGCGTGCAGATCGTCACCCTGCACAAGAGCAAGGGCCTGGAGTATCCATTGGTGTACCTCCCCTTCGTCGGCGTGGGCGGCAAGACCAGGTCGCCGGGGCATTGCTGCGTGGCCCACGACGGCGACGAAGGCCGTCGCCTCCACTGGCACCTGGACCTGCCGGAAGCCGGATGGAAGGACGCGAAGGCGCGCTGGCAGGAGGCGGAACGCGCCGAGGATGCGCGGCTGCTCTATGTCGGCCTCACCCGCGCGGAACATGCGCTGTGGCTGGCCGCCGGACCGCTGCAGGGCCACGACAAGGCGCCGGCCGCGGCGATGCTGGGCGACCTGGACGCCCTCGCCGATGCGCCCGGCATCGTCATCGACACCCGCTCGCCGCCCCCCACCCTGACGCGCCTGCCGGCGGCGTCCGATCCTGATGTTCCGCTCGCGCGGACGGCCCGGCGCCGCCTCGACGCCGACTGGTGGGTCTACAGCTTCACCCAGCTCGCGCATGCCGACGGCGGGAGCGACGCCTCGGCAGCATCGACCGAGGCCGCCAGCGGTGGCCAGGACGAGCCGCCGCCCGAGGTCGTTGACGAAGACGCCTTCGACCCACGCTTCGCGGGGACCCGCTTCGGCGTCGCCCTGCATGCCGCGCTCGAGGACACCGACTTCGCGGCCTGGCGCAACTGGCGCCCCGGCGACGCCGCGCCGGCCGGCGAGGCGGTCCACCTTGCCCGCGCACTGGAATCCAATGGCTATGCCGCCGATGCGATGGCGGACGGCATCGCCTTCACCACCGCGCTGGCCGGCCATACCCTCACCGTGCCCCTGCCGGAGGGACTGCGCCTGTGTGACCTCGCCGCGACCGACCGTCGCGCGGAGATCGAGTTCCAGTTCGCGCTCGCGCCGACCCGCGTCGACGCACTGCTCGCGCTGCTGCACGCGCATGGCGTCGTGCGCGACCGCCAGGGCTTTGGCCTGCGCCAGCGCCTGGAGGGCCTGATGACCGGGCTGATCGATCTGACCTACCGCCACGAAGGCCGCTGGTACGTGCTCGACTACAAGTCCAACCGCCTGCCGCGCTACGACGCAGGCGCACTCGAGGCCGCCATGGCGCACAGCGAGTACGACCTGCAGGCGCTCATCTACACCCTGGCCCTGCATCGCTGGCTCCGCTTCCGCCTGGGGCCGGCCTACGACCATGCGCGCGACTTCGGCGGCATCCGCTATCTGTTCTGCCGCGGCCTCGACGCCCGCCGCGACGACTCGCCGGGCATCCACGCGCGGCGCTTCGCCCCCGACCTGGTGGACGCGCTGGACGCGCTGTTCGGCCACGCCGACGCGGAGGCCGCCGCATGAGCCTGGTGCAGGCCCTGCACCAGGCCGGCGCGCTGCGCAGCCTCGACCACGCGCTGGCGCAGAGCCTGCGCCGGCTCGATCCCGCCACGCCCGACGCCGTGCTCGCGGGCGCGGCCCTCGCCTCCCTGGCGGTCGCGCAGGGCCATGCGGGCTTCGCCCTGGCCACGCCCCGGATGCACGTCGATGCGCCCCTGCCCTGGCCCGGGCCGGTCGACTGGTCGGCGACGCTCAAGGCCTCGCCCTGGGTCGACACCCCCGCCACCGCGGCGGATGCGTCTCGCCCGCAGGCGCCGCTCGTGCTGGAAAATGGTCTGCTGTACCTGCGCCGCTATCGCGAATACGAGCGCCGGCTGGCACTGGGGCTGCAGCGCATCGCCGGCCAGGCCCTGCCCGCAGGGGCACGCGACGCGCTCGCGCCGCTGTTCGCGGCACTGTTCCCGCCCACCGGCGCCGAAGACCACCAGGCCCGTGCGGCCGAGGCCGCCCTGCATCATCCGCTGCTGCTGGTCACCGGCGGCCCCGGCACGGGCAAGACCCGCACCATCGCCCGCCTGCTCGTCCTGCTGGTCGCGCAGGCCGCGACCGCCGGCCGTACGCCGCCGCGCATCGCCCTGGCCGCCCCGACCGGGCGCGCCGCCGAACGCATGGCCGAGAGCCTGCGCCTCGCCAGCACGACGCTCCAGGCCGACGGCATCGATCCTGCGCTGTGCGCCGAGTTGCCCACGACGGGGAGCACCCTGCACCGCCTTCTCGGGACGATTCCCGAATCGCCCGCCTTCCGCCACGACGCCGCGAACCCGCTGCCGCTGGACATCGTCGTCGTCGACGAAGCCTCGATGGTCGACCTGCCGTTGATGGCCAAGCTCGTCGACGCGGTGCCCGACGGTGCCCGCCTCGTCCTGCTCGGCGATCCCGACCAGTTGCCGTCGGTCGAGGCCGGCGACGTCCTCAGCGGCGTGTTGCGTGCGGCCGGAGGCGCTCGCGCGACGGCCCCGTCCCCCACGCCCGCGACGGGCGACCTGTTCGCCGACGCGACGCCCATCGTCGCCGGAAAACACGGCGCGTTTCCGGCCGCGCACGTACACCTGGAGCGGGCGTACAGGCAGGCCAGCGCCCTCGAGCTCGCCCCGCTCGCACGCGCCATCCGGGAAGGCGACGCCGCGGGCACGCTGGCCCTGCTGCGCGACGGCACGCTGGCCGGTATCCACTTCCACGAGGACCAGGTCGACCCCTTGCGGCAACACCGCAGCCGGCTGCTGGCGCACTGGAATGCCCTGGCCGAGGCCGAGGACCCCGTCGCCGCGCTGGCCCTCGCCGGTCGCCTGCGCCTGCTGACCGCAGTGCGCGAAGGCCCGCAGGGGGCCCGCACGCTCAATGCGCGCATCGAAGCCCTGCTCACCGGCGGCGGTACCCGCGCGCGCGTCGGCGGCCACTTCCACGGCCGCCTGCTGCTCATCACCGAGAACAGCATCCGCCACCGCCTGTTCAACGGCGACATCGGCATCTGCCTGCGCGACGGGCAGGGCTCGCTCGCGGCCTGGTTCCCCGACGGCGAGACCGGCGGCACGGCGGCCCGCGCGTTCCATCCGGCCGCCCTGCCCGCGCACGAGAGCGCCTTCGCGATGACGGTGCACAAGGCCCAGG
>JAUIJO010000351.1 GCA_030431185.1 Gammaproteobacteria bacterium
GAGGGGGTGGGGTCCGACGCCACCTTCGGCCAGCTCTATGGCATCGCGCGCTGGTATCGCGGCTTCGGCGACAATGATCGACTGATCGTGCGTGGCGAGGCGGGCCACACCTACACCGACGAGGTGGTCTCGCTGCCACCCAGCCTGCGCTTCTACGCCGGTGGCGACGGCAGCATCCGTGGCTATGCCTACCAGGAGGTCGGGCCCTCGTTCGAGAACGACTTCGGCGAGTACTACACCGGCGCCAAGAACCTCGCGACGGCCAGCGTGGAGTACGAGCACTATTTCAGTGGCCCGTGGGGTGCGGCGGTCTTCGTGGACACCGGCACCGCCTTCGACGATACCCCCGACTGGCGTACCGGCGTTGGAATCGGACTGCGCTGGCGCTCGCCGGTGGGCCCGGTGCGGGTCGACATCGCCCACGGCCTGGACGACCCCGACTCGTCCTACCAGTTCTACCTCAACATCGGCGCGGACCTCTGAGCATGGCCCGCACACCCGCTCCCGCGACCACCCCACCCACGCCGGAAGAACGCGAGGCCCGCATCCGCGAGCTGCGCCAGCGCCGCCGCGCGCGCATCCGGGTGCTGGCCGTCCGCACCGCCCTGGTCGCCGCCGGCCTCGGGCTGCTCGCGGGAGGCCTGCTGTACTGGTTGCTGAGCACCGTCGGCGGCCGCGACATGCTGCTCGGGCAGGTGGTCGCGCGCCTGCCGGCCAACGCTCGGCTGGAGTGGCGCGATGCCGAGGGTCCGGTCGCCGGCCCGATGACGCTGCACGGCCTGCGCTTCGAGATGGACGGGCTTGTGTTCACCGCCGATCGCGCCACCCTCGATCCGGCGCTGCGCCCGCTGATCGGACGAACGCTCCGGCTCGACGCCCTGCAACTGGAGGGGGCCAGCCTGCAGTTGCCGCTGGCCGAGGACACGCCTTTCGAGCTGCCGCGCTGGCCGGACGTGCTGCCGGCGATCGAGCCCCCCTTGGCACTCGAAGCCGACGACCTCCAGGTCGACGGGCTCGCGGTGAGCCGCCTGCAACAGGCCGTGCCTGGTGGGGCGGTGGCGGCGGTGCCGCTGATCGACATCCAGCGCCTGCGCGGCGGCCTGCGCGCGCGCAGTGGCGTGCTGGAAGTCGAACACCTCGAGGTCGCCAGCGATCGCGGTCGTTTCGCCGTCGACGGCGAGTACCGACCGGGGGACGACTATCGCACCGACCTGGTGGCCACCGCGGTGCTGCCGGCGCCGCGCGGCCGCACGCCGGCACGCATCGGCCTGGTTGCCCGCGGCGACCTCGCGCGCATGGACGTCGGCATCGGGGGCGCGGTGCCCGGTCCGCTGCGCGCGACCGCCACCCTGCGTGGCGAGGCGCCGGTGCGCTGGACGCTCGATGTCCGCGCGGACGCGATCGACCCCGGCCTGCTGGTCGGCAGCGACGTGCCGGCGCAGGACCCGTGGGTCGTGTCGCTCGCGGTCGAGGGCGAAGACGGCGAAGCCCGCCTGAGTGGCGACGTCCGCCAGGGCGCGCTGGCGGCGCGGCTGCTGCCCTCGACGTTGCGCCTCCGCGACCAGGTGCTCGAGCTCGATCCACTGGTGCTCGAA
>JAUIJO010000352.1 GCA_030431185.1 Gammaproteobacteria bacterium
TGCATGACGTTGACCTTGGTGTTGAGCGACTCCGACAGCTCGCGTTCGAGGCTGGCGATGTCGGCCTGCGGCGCGGGTCGCGCCGGGCGCGCCCGCGAGGACGCAGGCACCTTGCCCGATGCGAGTTGCTGCACGCGGTGCTCGACCTCGCGCACCGACCAGCCCTGCTCGGCCGCCTGCCGCGCCAGCGCGGTCGCCGCCTGCGGGGTGAGGGTCAGCAGCGCGCGCGCGTGGCCCATTTCCAGCGCCCGGGTCTCGACCAGCACGCGGATCTCCTGCGGCAGTTCCAGCAGCCGCAGCAGGTTGGACACGGCCGCGCGCGAACGCCCGACGGCCTCGGCGGTCTGCGCGTGGGTCAGGTCGAACTCGTCGATCAGGCGCTGCAGCGCGTTGGCCTCCTCGAGCGGGTTCAGGTCCTCGCGCTGGATGTTCTCGATCAGCGCCATCGCCACCACGGTGCGGTCGTCGACCTCGCGCACCACCACCGGGATGTCGGCGAGGCCGGCGCGCTGGCTGGCGCGCCAGCGGCGCTCGCCGGCGATGATCTCGTAGGTCTTGCCGCCGCGCTCGGCGATCTCGCGCACGACGATCGGCTGGATCACGCCCTGGGCCTTGATCGACTCGGCCAGTTCGTCGAGCTTGGCTTCGTCCCAGTGCTTGCGCGGCTGGTACTTGCCGGCGGTCAGGGCGTCCACCGGCAGGGTGCGCAGGACGTCGCCGGGCGAGGCCTCCAGGGCCGGCGCCTGGGCCGCGCCCTTCGGGCCGAGCAAGGCCTCCAGGCCGCGCCCCAGTCCCTTCTTCTTGGCGGCCGCGGTCTTGGCTGCACTCATGCCGCCACCTCCGGCGTCCCGCCCACGGCGGGCGTCGCGGCGGGGGCGGGACCGGCCTGGCTGTCGCGCTCGCGCTGGCGGCGGATGACCTCGCCGGCCAGGCCGAGGTAGGCGATGCCGCCACGGCTGCCCCTGTCGTAGCCGACGATGCTCTGGCCGTGGCTGGGCGCCTCGGCCAAGCGCACGTTGCGCGGGACGATGGTGCGGAAGACCTTGTCGCCGAAGTGCTGGGTCAGCTCGGCCGAGACCGCGTTGGCGAGGTTGTTGCGCACGTCGAACATGGTGCGCAGCACGCCTTCGATCTCGAGCCGGGGATTGAGCCGCTGGCGGATCGCATCGATGGTGTCCATCAATGCGCTGATGCCTTCCAGCGCGTAGTACTCGCACTGCATCGGCACCACCACCGAGTCGGCGGCGGTGAGCGCGTTGAGGGTCAGCAGCGACAGCGCCGGCGGGCAGTCGATCAGCACGTAGTCGTAGCGGTCGGTGATCCCGGCCAGCGCCTGCTTGAGCTGCTGTTCGCGACCGTCGCGCTCCATCAGCTCGATCTCGGCGGCGGTCAGGTCGATGTTGCCGGGCAGCAGGTCGAAATCCTCCGCGGTGCGCACGATGACGTCCGCGGCATTGGCGTCGCCCATCAGCACGTCGCAGATCGAGCTCTCCAGCTCGCGCTTGTCCACGCCGCTGCCCATGGTGGCGTTGCCCTGGGGATCGAGGTCGACCAGCAGCACCTTCTTCGGCGTGCGGGCCAGCCCG
>JAUIJO010000143.1 GCA_030431185.1 Gammaproteobacteria bacterium
CCGCACGGTGATCGCGCTGAGCGCGTAGCCCAGCGCCGCAGCGAGCACGGCGAGCGCGGCCAGGCTGACGAAGCCCTCGCCGCGCGGGCGCAGCAGCACCAGCACCCCCAGCAGCCCGATCGCGATCGCGGTCCAGCGCCGGGGACCGACGCGCTCGCCGAGCAGCGGAACCGACAGCGCGGTGATCGCGAGGGGGGCGACGAAGAAGATCGAGTACGCGGTGGACAGCGGCAGGGTCCGCAGCGCGTACACGAAACTGGCCATCATCCCCACGCCGACCACGCCACGCAGCAGGTGCAGGGACCAGCGATGGACGCGCAGGGACGCCACGCCCCCGGCCATCACGGCCCAGGCCAGCACGAAAGGCAGGGACGCGGCCCCGCGCAGGCTCGCGACCTGGAAGGCGGGATAGTGCGCCGACAGGCTCTTCAGGCCCGCGTCCATCAGCGAGAACGCCGCGACCGCGAGCAGCATGATCCACGCCGCGCGCGTGTTGGACATGGCCGGGTTCACCCGCCCCGCTCCCGCGTGCGCGCCATGGCGGCCGGATCAGCCGCCGCCACGCAGGCTGGCCAGGTCGATGACGAAGCGGTAGCGCACGTCGCCCTTGAGCATCCGCTCGTAGGCCGTGTTGACGTCGGCGATGTCGATCAGCTCGATGTCCGCCGCGACGTCATGGGCGGCGCAGAAATCCAGCATCTCCTGCGTCTCGCGGATGCCCCCGATCAGCGAACCCGCTAGCCGTCGGCGCTTCATGATCAACACGCCCGCCGCCACGGGGACCGGGACGTCGGGGATCCCCAGCAGGACCATGGTGCCGTCGATCTTCAGCAGGCCCAGGTAGGCGTTGTAGTCGTGCTCGGCCGACACCGTGTCGATGATGAAATCGAACTGCCGGGCCCGCTCCTTGAACACCTTGCGGTCGCCGGTCGCGGCGAAGTCATGCGCGCCCAGTCCGGCGGCGTCGCCCCGCTTGGCCTCGGTGCTGCTCAACACCGTGACCCGGGCGCCCATCGCGGCCGCCAGCTTGACGGCCATGTGCCCGAGCCCGCCCAGGCCGACCACGGCCACCTCGTCGCCGGCCTTGACGCCGAAATGCCTCAGCGGCGAATACGTGGTGATGCCCGCGCACAGGAGCGGCGCGGCGCGATCGAGCGGCATGCCGTCCGGGATCCGCAACACGTAGGCCTCGTCGACGGTGATCGCGGTCGAGTACCCCCCATACGTCGGCCTGGACTTGTCGAAGCGATGGTCCGCGTCGCGCTCGTAGCTGTTGTAGGTACCGCTCATGCCGGCTTCGCAGAAGTGCTCGTCGCCGGCCTCGCAGGGCGCGCAGCGCCGGCACGAATCGACGAAGCAGCCCACGCCGACGGCATCGCCGACGCGATGGCGGACGACGTCGGCGCCGACCGCGGCGACCCGCCCGACGATCTCGTGGCCCGGCACCATCGGGAAGATCGCGCCGCCCCACTCGTCGCGGACCTGGTGGATGTCCGAATGGCACACGCCGCAGTAGAGGATGTCGATCAGGACTTCGCGCGGGCCGGGCTCCCGGCGTTCGATGCTGAACGGCGCGAGCGGACTGCTGGCATCGAGGGCGGCATAGGCGGGTGTCCTGGGCATGGCGTTCACCGGCATCGGGGGTCGGGACAGTCTAGCGGCAGGGGCCCCGGCGGTGGCGTCCGCGCGGCCAGGGGACCGATTGGGACGGGTGGCGGCCTGCGGTACCCTGTGGCGTCCCATCCCGTTGCCCGGAGCCCTGCCCATGCCTTCCTTCGACGTCGTCTCCGAAGTCGACAGCCACGAACTGACCAATGCCGTGGACCAGGCCAACCGCGAGCTCGGCACGCGCTTCGATTTCAAGGGCGTGGACGCGAAGTTCGAGCTCGAGGAGACCGTCATCACCCTGTCCGCGCCGAGCGACTTCCAGCTCAAGCAGATGACCGACATCCTCAACGCACGCCTGATCGCCCGTGGCATCGACGCGCGCTGCCTGGAGTTCGGCGACGTCGAGACCAACCTCGCCGGCGCCCGCCAGAAGGTCACCGTCAAGCAGGGCATCGAGCGCGAACTGGCCAAGAAGATCCAGTCGACGCTCAAGGGCTCCAAGATCAAGGTCGACTCGCAGATCAACGGCGACAAGCTGCGGGTGAACGGCAAGAAGCGCGACGACCTGCAGGCGGCGATCGCCCTGCTCAAGGGCAGCGAGTTCGAGCAGCCGCTGCAGTTCGACAACTTCCGCGATTGAACGCCATCGCGGCGGGGACGGTTCGATGACCGACGAGGACCCCATCGCGGCGACCCGCCGCTGGCTGGAACGCGCCGTGATCGGCCTCAACCTGTGCCCCTTCGCCAAGGCGGTGCATGCCAAGCGCCAGGTCCGCTACGTGCTCAGCGACGCCACCTCGCCGGTGGCCTTGCTGGATCAACTGGAGGAGGAGCTGCGCCTGCTGCAGGCCAGCGACCCGGAGCAGGTGGACACCACGCTGCTGGTGCACCCGGGGGTCCTGGGCGACTTCTACGACTACAACGACTTCCTCGGTTCGGCCGAAGCCCTCGTGGCGGACCTGGGCCTGGAAGGCGAACTGCAGGTCGCGAGCTTCCATCCCGACTACCGCTTCGCCGGCACCGCCGACGACGACATCGGCAACTACACCAACCGCTCGCCCTTCCCCACCCTGCACCTGTTGCGCGAGGCCAGCATCGACCGCGCGGTGGCGGCCTATCCCGACCCGGGTGTCATCGTCGAGCGCAACATCGCGACGCTGGAGGCATTGGGGCTGGAGGGCTGGCGGAAGCTGATGGACCCCTGAGGCGCCTTCAGCCCATCCCGGTCCACGCCGCCTCGACCAGGGCGCGCGCCTGCTCCAGGCGGTCGACGATGCGATGCCCGAGGCGACGGGTGGTGGCGTCGGGCGCCACCATGTCGGGGACCTGGATGGGGGTCATGCCTGCCCCGAGCGCCGCGCGCACGCCCGGCGACGAGTCCTCCAGCACCACGCAGCGCGCGGGGTCGACGCCCAGGGTGGCGGCGGCAAGGAGGTAGATGTCCGGTGCCGGCTTGGCTTCGCGGACGTCCGAGCCGGTGACCACCACCTCGAAGTAGCGCCGCAGGTCGCAGCGGGCCAGCTTGCGTTCGGTGCGCTCGCGCCGGGTCGACGTCACCACCGCGCGGGGGATCCCCGCCGCCTCGGCCCAGTCCAGCATCGCGCGCACGCCCGGGCGCAGGGGCAGGCCGGCCTCGACCCGATCGGCGTAGAGCGCATGGGTGCGGTCCAGCAGCGCCTCGACCTGGGTGTCGTCCAGGCGTTCGTGCAGCATCCGCCGACAGGTCGTGTCCGACAGGCCGATCATCGACAGCCACAACGAGGCCTCCACGGCCAGTCCAAGCTCTTCGCAGGCCTGTTGGCTGCATTCCACCAGGTGGCGCTCGCTCTCGATCAGGGTGCCGTCCATGTCGAACAACAGCGCCTCGGGCTGGAATCCGATCGGGGGCAGCGCGGGCAGCGGGGGCGGAGCATCGAGGCCCGCCATCACGCTTGCTCGCCGAACAGGCGCTCCAGGTCCGCCGCGTCGAGCACCCGCCACGCGCCTTCGGCCAGGCCGTCCAGGGACAGGCCGCCGATGCGGCTGCGATGCAGGGCTTCGACGTGGTTGCCCACCGCCGCGAACATCCTTCGCACCTGGTGGTAACGGCCCTCGGTCAGGACCAGGCGCGCGCGCCGGGGCGAGAGCGCTTCCAGTTTCGCGGGGGCGAGCGGCGTTTTCTCCGACTCGAGCATCAGGGTGCCGCTGGCGAAGATCGCCGCTTCGTCGCCACGCAGCGGTTCGGCCAGGTCCGCTTCGTAGACCTTCGACAGCTGCGCGCGCGGGGAAATGATCCGGTGCAGCAGGCCGCCGTCATCGGTCATCAGCAGCAGGCCGCTGGTGTCCCGGTCGAGCCGGCCGACGGTCGACAGCACCGGCGAACGCAGGCGGAAGCGCGGCGGCAACAGGTCGTAGACGATCCGTCCGGGGTCGCGGGTCGAGCAGGTGTGGCCGAGCGGCTTGTGCAGCATCAGCGCCAGCCCCGCGGGTGGATCGAGCGGCGCATCGTCGATGCGCACGTCCGCATGCTCGACCTTGTCGTCCGCGTACAGGACTTCGCCGTCGGGGTCGGTGATGCGCCCTTCGCGGAACATCGCCGCGACCTGCTTGCGGCTGCCGTAACCCAGGTTGGCGATGAGTCGCACGAGCCTCATCGACGCCGGCCTTCGCTCCGCGCACGGGTGCCTTCGATCACCTTGAAGCCATCGCGCTGCGCATGCACGCGGACCTCGCCGAACGCCGCGTCGAGCACGTCCTCGTAGGGAAGGTGGCGATTGGCGACCATCCACAGCCGGCCGCCGGGATTGAGCGATTGCGCGGCCGCCTGGATGAAGCGGCGCCCGATGTCGGGCCGGTCGCCCCGTCCCTGGCCGTGGAAAGGCGGGTTGCTGACCACCACGTCGTAGCGCCCCGGCAGGCCTTCGGTCACGTCGTGCCAATGGAAGGCGACCGGCACGCGCGCACCCTCGAGGTTGTGGCGCGCCAGCGCAAGGGCACGCGCCTCGGCCTCGAACACGTCGAGCGCGGTGATGCCGGGGCTGCGTTCCAGCAGCGCGTGCGAAAGATAGCCGAAGCCGGCACCGAGGTCCGCCGCGTGGCCCCGCAGGTCGGCCGGGAGGTGTTCGACCAGCAGGCTGGACGCCGTGTCGATGCGGTCCCAGGCGAACACGCCGGGGCGGCTGAGGAAACGCCCATCGAGCACCGGCCTGGGCTGGTCGAGGGCCGCCCAGCGCCCGCGCAGGCCTTCGTCGGCGGCGCCGTCGAGCGGCGCCGTCCAGAACACCCGGCATTTGTGCTTGCTGAGCGAGCTGACCTTGCCTGCGAGTTGCTTCAGGTCGTCCTCGGCCGAGCGCGCGCCCTCGTTGTTGGGCACGCAGGCCAGCACGCGCCCACCTGGTGCCACGGCCGCCATGGCGCGGGCCATGAGCGCACGCGACTCGGCGCGCTGGCGTGGCGGCAGCAGCATGACCAGTGCGTAGCGGCGGTCCGCGTCGGAGCCTTCTTCCTGCCACTGCAACCCGGAGCGCTGCAGCGCTTTCGCCTCGGGCCGGAAGCCCTGCTCGCAGACCAGCCCGGCCACGGACTGGCGGTGCAGTGCCCAGCCGTCGCGCGCACGCAGGAACAGCACGCCGCCGTCCGCCGGCCAGTCCAGCAGGCCGTTGGCGAAGGGCAGCATCAGGGTGGTGAGGGCGTCGTCTTGGGTGTCGGTGGGCATGCGGGTCGATGGGCGGGGGATGCCTCGATTCTACGGGGTCCGGGCCGCCCTCGATTCAGCCGTCCAGTTCGCGCAGCGTCACCGAGGGCGGGGCATCGAGGACCCGGCGGGTCGCGAACAGGCCGGCCAGCACCGCCGCCACGAGTCCGACCGCGCCGCCGAAGGCCGCCATGCCGGGGTCGGGCCGCCATGGCAGGTCGAACACCCGGACCGCGACCACTCCCGCCAGCGCCGACGCGGCCAGGGCCGCCACCAGCCCGGCCAGCAGGCCGATCGCGGCGAACTCCGACACCTGTGCCAGGCGCAGCTGGCGGCGGCTGCCGCCCAGCGCGCGCATGACCGCGCCTTCCTGCATGCGTTCGTCCTGGCTCGCGCTGACCGCGGCCATCAACACCAGCACGCCGGCCGCCAGCGAGAAATAGAACACCACCCGCACCACCGTCGAGACCTGCTCGGCGGTGCCACGCACCTGGTCGAGGATGGCATCGATGTCGATCACCGACAGGTTGGGGAATTCGCGCACGAGGTCGGCGGTGAAGCGGGGGTGGCCTTGCGGCAGGCGAACCGCGGTGATGTGGCTGGCGGGATAGCCGTCCAGCGCGCCCGGCGACGCAAGCACGAAGAAGTTGGGCTGGAAGCTTTCCCAGTCCACGCTGCGCAGGCTGGTGATGGTGCCCTCCAGGGTCTGCCCGGCGACATCGAAGCCGATACGGTCGCCGATTTCCCAGCCCAGGTCGGCGGCGAAGTCTTCCTCCACCGACAACTCGGGCCGGGCCGGCGTGCCCGCCCAGAACCGGCCGGCGGTGATCGTGTTGTCCTCGCGCAGGGCCGTCGCCGACGACAGGTTGAAGGTGCGCTCTGCCATGCGTTCGGCCCGGCCGCCGCGATCGGAATAGTCATCGCCGGTGACCGGCTTGCCGTCTTCGGTGACCAGGCGCGCGCGCACCATCGGGTGCAGGACCGGTGGCGCCAGTCCCTGCGCGGCGATGAAGTCGCCGACCGCGTCGATCTGGTCGTCCTGCACGTTGATGATGAAGCGGTTCGGCGCGTCTTCCTCCAGGGCGAGCCGCCAACGGTCCAGCAGGTCCGTCTGCACGAACGTCAGCAACAGCAGGGCCATCAGGCCCAGTCCGAGCGCGGAGACCTGCGCGATGCTGGTCGCCGCGTGACGGCTGACGTTCGCCAGCCCATAGCGGAGGCTGCCGCGCAGGCGCGACCGGAGCCGCCGCACGAGGGCGATCAACGCCCATGCCACCAGCGCGAGCGCGGTGAAGGTGGCCAGCAGGCCGCCCAGCATCGCCAGGGCCAGGGTCGCCGAACCCGCCTGCCACCACAGCAGGCCAGCCAGTCCGGCCAGGCCGGACAGCGCCACCAGCCAGGCCGCGGGTTCGACCGGGTCGAGGTCGCGACGCAGCACCCGCAGCGCCGATACGCGGCGCAGGGCGAGCACCGGTGGAGCCCCGAACGCCAGCAGGACCACCAGCCCCACCGCGTAGCCGCGCAGCACCGGCCACGCGGACGCGGACGGTATCTCGATCCCCAGCACGCCGGCCAGCCAGTGCGCCACGCCGGCCTGCAGGGCGAGCGCCAGCAGCACGCCCACGGTGCAGGCGAACACGCCCAGCAACAGCAACTCGCCCACGTGGATCGCCACCAGGGTGCGTTGCTGGGCGCCCAGGCAACGCATCACGGCGCTCCCCGACAGGTGGCGCTCGCTGTGGCGTCGCGCGGCCATCGCCACCGCCACCGCCGCCAGCACCACCGACACGAGGGCCGCGAGGCCGAGGAAGCGCCCGGCGCGGTCGAGCGACGAGCGGACCTCCGGGCGCGCGTCCTTGATCGTCTGCAGGCGCTGGCCACGGCCGAGCAGCGTTCCGGCATCGGCGCTGAAGGCGTCGACGGCCGAGGGCGGGCCCGCCACCGCGAGCCGATAGCGGATCCGGCTGCCCTCCTGCACCAGGCCGGTAGCCGGCAGGTCGTCGAGGTTCATGAAGACCTTCGGCGCGATGTTGAAGTAATCGATGGAGGCGTCGGGTTCTTCCACCACGATCGCCGCCAGGCGCAGCTCGATGTCGCCCACGCCCAGCACGTCGCCCGGCCGCGCATCCAGGCGCGCGGCGCCATCCTGGCCCAGCCACGCCGTGCCGGCGGCAGGACCGCCACGCACGCGGCGCTCCTTGCCATCGGGCGTGCGCAGCACGAAGCCGCCGCGCAGCGGATAGCCCGCGCCCAGGGCCTGCAACTGGCTCAGCTGCAGGCGCATCGCGTCGCCCTCGCCCACGGTGACCATGCTGTCGAGCGATCGTGTCTCGGCCTGTTGCAGGCCTTCCCTGCCCGCGGCGTCGCGGATCGGCCCGTCGATGGGCGCGTCGGCGCGGACCACCGCGTCGCCACCGAGCAGGCGATTGGCTTCCGCGGCGAGGGCGCGTTCGGCCCGGTCGGTCACCAGGCCCACCGAGGTCACCGCCAGCACGGCCAGGACCAGCGCGGCGAACAGGATGCGCACGTCGCCGGCGCGCAGGTCGCGCCGCATCTGCCGCCAGGCCAGTGCGAAGGTCTTCATGCGGCCGGCGTCAGTTCGTCGGCGACGAGGCGCCCGCTGTCCAGGCGCAGCCGACGCCGGCAGCGCGCCGCCAACGCGTCGTCGTGGGTGACCAGCACAAGGGTGGTGCCCGCCTCGCCGTTGAGGGCGAACAGCAGCTCGATCACCGACTGCCCGGTGTGGGTGTCGAGGTTGCCGGTCGGCTCGTCGGCGAACAGGAGCGCCGGGCGGGTCACGAAGGCCCGCGCCAGGGCCACGCGCTGTTGTTCGCCGCCGGAAAGCTGGCGGGGATAGTGGCCCAGCCGTTCGCCCAGCCCGACCTTCTCCAGGATCGCGCGCGCCGGCGCCTCGACCTCGCGGTCGCCCCGCAGCTCGAGCGGCAGCATCACGTTCTCCAGGGCCGTGAGCGATGGCAGCAGCTGGAAGTTCTGGAACACGAACCCGACCTTCTCGCCACGCACGCGGGCACGCCCATCCTCGTCCAGCGACGACAGCGCGCCGCCATCGATGCGCACGCGGCCGGTGCTGGGCACGTCCAGGCCCGCCATCAGCGACAGCAGGGTGCTTTTACCCGAGCCCGAGGCGCCGACGATGGCCACC
>JAUIJO010000144.1 GCA_030431185.1 Gammaproteobacteria bacterium
CGTCAGGCGATCCTACGCCCTTGCATCGCATGTCGGCGCGAAGCCGCCCCTGGCTACTGACAGCATGCTGGCAGTACCCACGGGCGGCCGGTTGGAGAATGGAGATGACGGATCCGGGTGGGCACGATCAGTCACGCAGGCCGCATGCTTCTCCGATTCCCGATTCCCGATTCCCGATTCCCGATTCCCGCCTCTAGTCCGCGAGGGCGAGGTCGTCGATCATCGCGCGCAGGAAGCGCGCCGCCTCGCCGCCGGTGCAGGCCCGGTGGTCGAAGGTCACCGACAAGGGGATGACCTTGTGCGCCTCCACGCCGCCCATCACCGGCGTCATCTGGTGGCGGCCACGCCCGGCGGCGATGATGGCCACGCAGGGCGGGACCACGACCGGGGTGGCGTAGCGGCCGGCGAACATGCCGAAGTTGGACAGCGAGATCGTGTAGCCGCTCAGTTCCGAGGCCGGGATGCTGCGGTCCTCGACCTGGTTGCGCAAGCGGTTGACGGCCTCGCGCACGCCGCGTGCGTCGAGCACGTCGGCATTGCGCAGCGCCGGCACGAACAGGCCATCCTCGGTGTCCACCGCGATGCCGATGTCCACGTGCGGGTGCAGCGTGCGCGTCAGGTTCTCGCCGTCGAACCACGCGTTGAGCGCAGGTACCGACTTGCACGCGGCGACGATCGCGCGGACCAGGCGGCCGGTGATGTCGTTGCCGGCGGTCCATGCGTGGATGTCGGCGTCGTCCGACAGCGTGGTCGGGACGACCTTGCTGTGCGCATCGGCCATGACGCGCGCCATGTTCCGGCGCACGCCCTTGAGCTGCTCGGGCTGGCCGCTGGCGACGGCGCCCGGCGGACGCGTGCGCATCGGGCGGCCGGCCTGCGACAGCGTCGAGCGCTGCGGGTCTCCCGTCCTGCCTTCGTGGGAAGGTGCCCGGGGGGTGGACGCCCCCTCACTCCTGCCCTCCGCTCGTGGAGAGGGGAGCAGAAGCGCTGGATCCGCCGCGGCCTGCTTCACGTCGGCCATGGTCACCACGCCGTCGGCGCCGGTGGCCCTGACCCGCGACAGGTCGACCTTGAGCTTGCGAGCGGTGGCGCGCACCGCGGGCATGGCCTTGACGCCGCCGACGCTGCTGGCCTGTTCGCTGTGGACGGTGTCGGAGGACTGCATGGCGCCGACCACCGTGCCGCTGTCGCCGCGCTCGGCGTCGGATTTGGGGGCCGGCGTACCGGCGTCGCTGATCGCGCCGCCCTCGTCGGACGCGACGACCTTGTCGTCGGGCGCGGGGTCCTGGCTGCCGACGCTGTCGTGGTCGCCGCCGCCATGGTGGTGGCCGGTGTCCTGGCCTTCCGCGCGCTGCGGCATCGAGGGATCGACCTCGAACTCGGCGAGCATCTTGCCGGTCACGATCACGTCGCCCGCGTCGCCGGCGAGCTTGAGGACCTTGCCCGATACCGGCGAAGGCACTTCGACCACCGCCTTGGCGGTCTCCATCGAGACCAAGTTGTCGTCCAGGCGGATGGTGTCGCCCACCTTGACGAACCACTCGACGATGGTGGCGTCGGGCAGGCCTTCGCCGAGGTCGGGCAGGTGGAAGGTTTTGTGGGTGCTCATGTGGGTCCTTGGGTACAGGTCAGCCGTGGGCGAGGGCACGCTTGGCCGCGGCGACGATGCGGTCGACGCTCGGCAGGTACTTCATCTCGAGGCGGAACAGGGGGATGTGGGTGTCGTAGCCGGTGACGCGCTCGACGGGCGCGAGCAGGTCGTACATGGATTCCTCGGCCAGGCGCGCGGCGATCTCCGCGCCGAAGCCGGCGGTCTTGGGCGCCTCGTGCACGATCACGCAGCGGCCGGTGCGCGACACCGACTCGGCGATCGTGGCGAAGTCCAGCGGGCGCAGGGTGGCGACGTCGATGACCTCGGCGCTGATGCCCTCGCCGGCGAGCTTCCCGGCGGCCTCCAGGGTTTCCTTCACCTGCGCGCCCCAGGTCACCAGGGTCACGTCGCTGCCGTCGCGCAGCACGTAGCAGACGTCGAGCGGCAAGGCTTCACCGTCGTCGGGCACCACTTCCTTGTACTGGCGGTAGATGCGCTTGGGCTCGAAGAAGATGACCGGGTCGGGCTCGCGGATCGCGGCCAGCAGCAGGCCGTAGGCGCGGGCCGGCGAGGACGGCATGACCACGCGCAGGCCCGGCACGTTGGTGAAGATCGCCTCGTTGGCCTCGCTGTGGTGCTCGGGCGCGCGGATGCCGCCGCCCCAGGGCACGCGCAGGACCATCGGGCAGGTCAGGCGGCCGCGGGTGCGGTAGCGGAAGCGCGCGGCATGGCAGACGATGTGGTCGACCATCGGGTACATGAAGCCGTCGAACTGCGATTCGGCGACCGGCTTCATGCCCTGGCTGGCGAGGCCGACGGTGAGGCCGGCGATGGTGGTTTCGTCGAGGGGCGTGTCGAGGACGCGCTCGGCGCCGAACTGCTGCTGCAGTCCCGCGGTCGCGCGGAACACGCCGCCGTTGACGCCGACGTCCTCGCCCAGCACGAGCACGCTGTCGTCGGCGCGCATTTCGTACGCGAGGGCCTGGGTGATGGCCTCGATCAGGGTGATCGCGGCCGGGGTGTCGGTGGCGTCGGCGGCGGCGGGCTTGCGGGTGGCGACGGTGTCGTTCATGCGCGGGCCTCCTTCGCCTTGCGGTCGAGCGCGATGGCCGCTTCGCGCTGCTCGAGCAGGTCCGGCGGCGGGTCGGCGTACAGGTAGTCGAACATGGCCTCGACCGGTTGCACCGGCGTTTCCAGGTAGGCGTTGATCTCGACGTCGACCTTCTTGCCGCATTCCTCCAGCCAGGCCTTCTCCTCGTCCTCGCTCCACAGCTTGCGGGCGGTGAGGTAGGTGCGCAGGCGGGTGATCGGATCGCGCGTCCAGGCGTCCTTGACCTCGGCGTCGTCGCGGTAGCGACGCGCGTCGTCGGCGGTGGTGTGGTCGTGCAGGCGATAGGTCAGGAACTCGATGACGCTGCCGCCTTCGCCCTTGCGCGCGCGCTCGGCGCAGCGGCGCATGCCTTCTAGCACCGCGATGAGGTCGTTGCCGTCCACCTGCAGGCAGTGCAGGCCGCCGGCCAGGCCCTTCTGCGCGAGCGTCCGGGCGCCAGTCTGGGCCGAGCGCGGGACCGAGATGGCCCAGCCGTTGTTGACCACGCACAGGATCAGCGGCAGCTCGTAGGCGCCGGCGGAGTTGAGCGCGGCATAGAAGTCGGTCTTCGACGAGCCGCCGTCGCCGCAGCAGGCCACGGCGAGCTGTTTCTGCCTGCGCAACTTGAACGCCAGCGCGGCGCCCGCGGCGTGCAGGCACTGGGTGGAGATCGGTACCGACCAGCTGAAGTCGTTGCGCGGGCCTTCGAAGTCGTTGCCGCGTTCGTCGCCGCCCCAGTACAGCAGGATCTCGCGGGCCTGGACGCCGCGCATGAACTGCGCGCCGTACTCGCGGTAGCTGGGGGCGAACACGTCGTCCTTCTCCATCGACGCGCCGATGCCGACGTGGGTGGCCTCATGGCCGAGGCAGGACGCGTAGGTGCCCAGCTTGCCGGTGCGCTGCAGGGCGATCGCCTTGGTGTCGAAGGTGCGCACGAACAGCATCTGCTTGAACAGGGGCAGCAGGGCTTCGGGATCCTTGAACGCAGGCGGCAGGTCGCCGACCGGTTCGCCATTGGCATCGAGGTACTGCAGGTACTCGATTTCAAACGTTGCAGCGATGGTCATCGCACTCGATTCCTGTACAACATGATCCATCGATCATACCCAAGGGGCGTGGATTCCCCGTTGCGCGCTGCCGCATGCAAGCGGCCCCGGAAAGCGCTACGCACCCGCCCGACGGGGCCGTATGGCGCGGCGTTTCCGCGGCGGCGGGACGCCGTTCAGCGCAGGGCCGCCAGGGGCTCGCCGCGCAAGCCGACGCGCACGGACAGGCCGGCGAGCTCATCGAGCACATCGTCCAGCCCGAGCAGGCCGACGCAGGGCATCGCGCCCCGCGCGCGCAGCCCGCCGCCGGCCAGCTTGCGGGCCAGGGCGATCGCGGCGGCGCAGGGGACATGCAGGCCGTCTTCGTGCTCGGCGACCAGTTCCCAGCACAAGGACAGCGCGGCATCCTCGCGGTCGGCGCCGGACATGCGCACGAACATGCCGCTGCAACCGTCGCCCAGCGGTGCCAGCCAGCGCGTGATCGCCTGTATCGGACCGGCCAGCGCCGCCGGGTCGCGCAGCAGGCGCAGGCGGACCGGCCACGACACCAGCCAGCCGGCGAGCTGATGGACGCCCAGGCCGAGGCCCGCGGAGAAACGCACGGCGCCGAGTCCGGGAAATCGCGCGGGCAGCAGCGCCAGGTCGGGCACGTCGCAGTCCAGCAGCCAGCGGGCGCCCAGCGGCGGGGGGAAGACATGGCGCACCGCGCCTTGCAGGCCGTGCGCGGTGCGGCGCGTCCTCCCCGTGCCCGGGATCGGGCGGCCGCAGTAGGCCAGCACCGATTCCAGGGTCGCCCGGCCCGGTGCCCGCGCGGAGGCGGTGATGCCCACGTGGATCGAATCGAGGCGCCCGAAACGCGGGCGCAGCGCATCGACGACGGCCCCGCTCAGTGCGGGCACCGAGCTGGCGCCGCTGCACACCAGCCGGTCCATGGCACGGGCCCGCGCGTCCAGGGCGCCGATGCCGAGGACCTGCGCCCGCCCGTCGGCGAGGTCGACGTAGTGCATGCCGGCCTCCAGCGCGGCTTCGGCCACGCGCGTGTCCGCCCGCTGGAACGGCCCGACCGTGGAGATCACCAGGTCCGCGCCGGTCGTCCGCAAGCGATCGGCCAGGCCGGGGCGCTGGATGTCGACCTGCAGGGCGTGCGCCCCGTGGCGTGCCGCCAGCGCGCCGGCGCGGTCGGGGTCGCGACCGCCCACCCAGACGCGCCAGCCGTCGATCCGGGCCAGGCGTTCCACGATGAGCCGGCCGAAGTGTCCATAGCCACCGAGCACCACGACGCCGAATGCCTTGCCTGCCACCGCGCTCCCCGGGGCGGCGCCCCGTGTTCATGGAGCGGCCATTATCGCCCCCCGGTGGCCCATGCGACGAAGGCCGCGGGATCGCCGCGGCCTTCGGGGTGTCGCATGCAACGGCGGGATCAGCGACCGCGGCGGCCGATCCTCACGTCCAGGGTGTCGCGGTTGTTGCGGCGATCCGGGTCCGGCGTGGCCCCATCCACCTCGGCGCTGAAGTGGAGCACCCGGCCGGGCGGCGACGCGCCGGCCACCACGACCGCGAAAGCCAGCCACTGGATGCGCCCCGACAGCGCGCCCGGGTGGCGGCATTCGGCGCGGAAGCCCGTCGCGGTGTCGGCGAGCGGCGAGCAGGTCCAGCCCCGCGGCGCGGCAATGGCGGCGCGCCGCGCCTCCGTGTTGCCCTCCACCACGAGCGTGGTGCCTTCGGCGGCGTCGGGCCCGGCATTGCGCACCGGTACCAGGAAGGTCGCGATGGCCTTGCCGTGGATGGCATGGGCGCCGCCCAGCAGGTGGACCGACAGGTCGGCCGATCCCGCTGCCGCGACGGGTACCGCGACGCCGGCCTGGTTGTCGCCGTTGGCCGGATCGCGCTGTTGCGAACGCACCGCCGCGCCGAAGCGCAGCGCATCGCCGGCGCTGGCGGCCGGCACGATCGCGTCGATGGCGAACTGCGCCTGGGTACCCACGTCGAACGCGGCCGTGGTGCAGGTCAGCGTCGTGCTGTCGACATCCTGGACCGGCGCGCCGCATGTCCAGCCTGCCGGGACCGTCGCCGGTGCTGGCACCAGCAGGGCGTCGAACACGAACGCGACGGCGGCCGAGCCGGCGATGCCGGGCCCGCTGTTCGCGGCGGTGGCCTCGAAGCGGACGGTGTCGCCGACCCGGGCCGTGGCCGTGCCGGCGCTGGCCTGGATCGACAGGTCGGCGCGGGCGAACCCGGGCACGGCGATGCGCAGGCGCACCGGATCGTGGTCGGAGGCACGCACCGCGATCGAGGCATCGTCGAAATTGTCGACGCCGAAGTCGGCGTTGACGCGCGGATGGTCGACGCGGAGCATGCCCGCGTCCATCGCCAGCGCCTCGTTGACCAGCACGTGGTCGAGCGTCTGCGCGTTGCCGGCGAACACGTAGGAGTAGCGCTCTTCCGGGTCGGCGATCAGCTGCGAGCCGTCCACCAGCGGGGTCGTCAGCGGGCTCGGCACCCAGGCCAGCACCTGGTCGGCCGGCGCGGGGTTGCCGCGGACGATGCCCATCACGTCGACGTAGCCGTCGTTGACCTCGAAGGCATTGAAGTCGCCGACCAGGACGATGCGCTCGGCCGGGTCGGCCTGCTGCATCTGCTCGACGAGCCCGGCCAGGTACGCGGCCTGCGCACCGCGCTTGGCACGCACGCGATCACCGCCGCTCGCCCAGCCCGAGCTACCCGAGCCGACATCGTCGATGCCGTTGAGCGAGCGCAGGTGGTTGACGACGACCGTCAGCGGATAGCTGTCGGCGCCGTCCTGGTGGATCCGCGCGCGCAGCCGCAGCGGCGGGCGGTCGTTGAGCAGGCTGGTGCTGCCATCGGGGTTGGCGAGCGTCGCGTCCTTGCCGAACTGCGTCACCTCCAGCACCTCGACGCGCGCTTCCCCGCCATCCACCGAGCGCGTGCTGACGAGGAAGCCGACATTGATGCCGCCCACGTCGTTGCCCGGCTGCAGGTAGGGCACGTAAGCGGGCGCGGAGGCGCAGCTCGCGTCGATGCGCTCGGACAGCAACTGCAGCACGCGCGCGTTCTCGACCTCCACCACGCCCAGCACGTCGGGCGCCTTGAGGTAGTCGCAGATCGTCGCCGCGGCCTTGGCCAGGCGCTTGTCCAGCGCGGCCGGGGTCAGCGTGGTCGCGCCGTTGCCATCGGCGACGTCGTCGAACAGGCGCAGCAGGTTGAAGCTGCCGACGGTCACCTCGTCGTAGGCGGCATCGTTGACCGCTTCGGGCAGGCGGCCGCCCGCGACGGTCGGCGGGGTGGCGGCGTCGGGCAGCAGGGCCCAGGTGCCATCGTAGTAGTCGAGCACGCCCAGCAGGCCCGCGACCTCCGCGCCGGTGTCCACCGACAGGGGCGCGGCGCCCACCTGGCCCCAGCTGCGGACCATCAGGCGCTCGGGGTTGGTGTCGAAGCGGGGCGGGTCCTTGCCGGCCGGGATCGAGACCGCGTCCAGCACGCCGATGCCAGGCTCGCGGAACGGCCGCTCGACCCCGGGCAGGGTCACGTGGAACACGCCGTCGGACGAGGCGGTGGCATCGTTCTCGTCGATGCTGCCGCCGGAGGGCGCGATGACGACCGCGTCGGCGACGCTGACCCGCATGCCCTCCAGCCGCTCGAGGCTGGCCGGCGAGGCCGACGGCGCGAGCAGGTCATCGCCCAGTTCGACCGCAGCCGGCAGGGGCTGGCCGCTGGCCAGGACCTCCACCACCGGGCTCACGAGTTCGGTGATCGCCAGCTGGTTCGGGTTCGACGAAGGCGTGAACTCGGAGACCGTGGCGGTCACCTTCACCCGGTCGCCCACCGCGACGAGCGCGCCGGGCGCGCTGGCGGTGTAGACGAAGATGCCGTCGGACGTCGCCGGGTCGCCGTCGTCGGTCGCGCTCTGCAGGAAGAAGCCGTTGTTGAACTTGAGCGCGGTGACCACGCCCTCGGTGACGACGGCGCGGTCGGCGTAGGGCGAGGCCAGGCCGCTGCCCTGGATCTGCGCGATGCCCAGCGCGACCGGCGGTTCGGGCGGGTCAGGCGGCTCGGCGCCGCTGTTGCGGGGGTCGGGCGCGCCACGGGTGAAGTCGCCGGCGTTGTCGTCGGTATCGACGCTGCCGTCGCCATTGCGCAGCGCCGCCGAGGTGTTGTTGAGCGCGGGCGTGGCCGCGCTGCCCTCGAAGCAGTTGGCGCTGCCGAAGCCGACGAAATCCACGACCGTGGCCCCGCCCAGCGGACAGCTGCCCGACAGCGCGCCGCCGCCGTTGACCAGGGCCACCTTGCCGTTGCTCGAGGAGAGCGCGATCGTGCCGATCGCGTCCGGCGTGGGCAGGTCGACGCTGCCACCGGCGCCCTGGGCCTGCTGGACCAGGTAGAAGCCGCCCGGCGCGATGCTGCCGGCCAGCGCGGTGGCCTGCCAGCTGCTGCCGCTCGAGGAGGCGTACTGCACCGACCATCCGTCCAGGTCGACGGCCGTCGGGCCGTTGTTGCGCAGCTCGATGAAATCGTTGCGCCAGGTCGAACCCGAGTTGCCGCCGCCGCCATAGACCTGGCTGACGACGACCTGGGCGTGGGCATGGGTGGCCAGTCCGAGCGTGGCCAGTAACAACAGTATCGCCGTCGATCGGCGGTATGGATCGCGCATTGCAGTCTTCCCTGTGGTCGCGAACGCCATACCCCC
>JAUIJO010000145.1 GCA_030431185.1 Gammaproteobacteria bacterium
CCGACCGGGTGATCGGCTACCAGCGTTCGATCCTGGTCGGCGCGGTGGTCATGGCGGCCGGCCTGTTCATGATCACCATCCCCAACCAGCAGATCTTCCTGCTCGGCCTGGCGGTGGCGATCGTCGGCAACGGCCTGTTCAAGCCCAACATCTCCTCGATGATCGGCAAGCTCTACGCGCCGGACGACTCGCGACGGGACCGTGGCTTCACCCTGTTCTACATGGGCATCAACGCCGGCGCGCTGGTCGCGCCCATCCTGACCGGCTGGCTCGCCAGCCAGGTGTTCGGCACCCCGATGGAGCAGAACTACCGCGTGGTGTTCATCGCCACGGGCATCGGCATGCTGATCAGCCTGGTGTGGTTCTACTTCGGTCGCGCGCAGCTCAAGGGCATCGGTGCGCCGCCGGCGGACCGCAACCCGGGCAAGGCGATGACGGCGGTGATCATCGGCGTCCTGGTCGCGATCCCGATCGTCTACTTCCTGATGGCGAAGGTCGGCGGCGTCGGCCTGGCCTGGCTGCTGGGCGCGTTGTTCGTGGGCCTGTGCTTCATGCTGGTCACCGCCGGCATGAAGACCGACAAGGTCGGCCTGCACCGCGTGCTCGCCATGCTGATCCTGTTCGTCTTCAACGTGCTGTTCTGGATGTTCTTCGAGCAGGCCGGCAGCTCGTTCAACTTCCTCGCGCAGAACCTGGTCGACCGCGACCTGTTCGGTGCCGGCGGCTTCGTGTTCCCGACCGGCTGGTTCCAGTCCGTCAACCCGGTGGCGATCGTGATCTTCGCGCCGATCATCACCGCGATCTGGGCCTTCACCAGCAAGAAGGGCTTCGAGCCCTCGATCCCGCGCAAGTTCGGGCTCGGCCTGATCGGCAACGCGCTGGGCTTCGCCGTGCTCATGTACGCGCTGACCAACCTGGTCGACGTGGAGGCCAACACCATCCCGTTCTGGCCGCTGGTGCTCTGCTATGTGCTGCAGACCCTGGGCGAGCTGTGCCTGTCGCCGATCGGCCTGTCGATGGTGACCAAGCTGGCACCGCTGCGCATGGTCGGTTTCGCGATGGGCGGCTGGTTCCTCAGCGTCGCGATCGGCAACAACCTCTCGGGCCTGCTGGCCGGCGAGATGTCCGGCGAGGAAGGCCTGACCGTGGCGTCCGCGCTGCAGGGCTTCAGCTTCAGCTTCTGGCTGCTGCTGGGCGCGGGCATCGTGCTGTTCCTGATCGCACCGCTGGTCAACCGCCTGATGCACGGCGTGAAGTGACGATCCGGCCCGTGCCCGCATCGCGGGCACGGCTTTGCCGGATCGTCATCCTCGCGGAAGCGGGGATCCATTTAAGGAGCTTCCCGTGCCCGCATCGCGGGCACGGCTTTGCCGGATCGTCATCCTCGCGGAAGCGGGGGTGAGAGCGGGTAGCCTGCGAGCCAATGGCTCGCACCCGCTCGAACGCCCGAGCGCCGTGCGGGAGGGCCGGGGATGCACCTCCCGTGCCTCCATCGCGGGCACGGGGCTGGACCTCGCAGCAAAGAGAACGGCGGCCCTGGGCCGCCGTTTTCGTTCAAGGCCTGGATCGGGTGGGCCACGGGTGGCGCCAGTGGCGCCCGCCCCCGCGCACCGCCCGTCTCAGCCGCCGGCGGCCTCGGCCTCGGCCTGCAACTCGAGCTCGTCCAGCCGGTCGAGCAGGCCGAACAGCAGGTCGCGCTCGGCGGCATCGATGCCGCCCAGCAGGCGGCGCTCGAAGTCCAGCGCGAGCGGCGCGACTTCGTCGTAGATGCGGTAGCCGTCCTCGCTCAGGCGCAGCACCGACCGGCGGCGGTCATCGTCGTGCATCTCCCGCACCAGCCGGCCCGATTCGACCAGGCGCGAGACCGCGCGGCTGACCGCGACCTTGTCCATCGCCGTGCGTTGGGCGACCTCGTTGGCCGACAGGTCCCGATAGCGGCCCAGCACCGCCATCACGCGCCATTCGGTGATGCTGAGCGCGAAACGGTCCGAATAGACCTGCGCGATCGCGCTGCTGACCCGGTTCGACAGCACGGAGAGCCGATAGGGAAGGAACTGCTCCAGGTCGAGCTGGGCATGCCCCTGCGGGGCGTGGGTGGGCCGCGTCATGTTCATGTTCGGGACTATCGCACCTTGCGCATGGTTTCATTTGTAACTATAAAGGGTGGGCAGGCTTGGCCATGCCCCCGCCGGATGATCCGGGGCAGGGGTCGAGCATACAACCCAGACCTTCGTGCCGACCCGTCCGCCGCGGTGCCGGCACGTCCGTCATCACGAACCGGTTCGACACAGGAGTCCCCCATGAGCGCCCAGCCCAACCTCGGCATGCAGGTCACCACGTTCGAGAATCCCCTCGGCATCGACGGCTTCGAGTTCGTCGAGTTCGCGGCCCCCGAGGGCCAGGGCGAATTCCTGCACGACTATTTCCGCAAGCTCGGCTTCACCGCGGTGCTGCGCCACAAGCAGCGCCCGATCACGGTCTACCGCCAGGGCGGCGTGAACTTCCTGGTCAACGAAGACCCCGACAGCTTCGCCGCCGACTTCGCCCGGGCGCACGGCCCCAGCGCCTGCGGCTTCGCGATCCGCTTCAAGGAATCGGCCGGCAACGTGTTCGACACGGTCGTGGGCAATGGTGGCGAAGCGATCACCGTTAAGGCCGACAGCAAGGCCGTCGACGCGCCCGTGGTGAAGGGCATCGGCGACTGCATGCTCTACCTGGTCGACACGTACGGCGACAAGGGCAGCATCTATGGCGACGACTACGCCCCGGTGGAAGGCGCCGACCAGAACCCGACCGGATTCGGCCTGACCTTCATCGACCACCTGACCCACAACCTGTTCTTCGGCAACATGCAGAAGTGGTCGGACTACTACGAGCGCCTGTTCAACTTCCGCGAGATCCGCTACTTCGACATCAAGGGGGCCAAGACCGGACTGGTCTCGAAGGCGATGACCGCGCCGGACGGCATCGTGCGCATCCCGCTCAACGAGTCCAACGACCCGAAGTCGCAGATCAACGAGTACCTCGACGCCTACAAGGGCGAGGGCATCCAGCACATCGCCTGCTTCACCGACGACATCTACGGCACGGTCGAGGCGATGCGCGAACAGGGCGTCGAGTTCCTCGATACCCCCGACACCTACTTCGAAGTGATCGACCAGCGCATCCCGGACCATGGCGAGGACGTGCCGCGCCTGGCCCGCAACAAGATCCTGATCGACGCCGACCCGGAGACCCAGCAACGCAAGCTGCTGCAGATCTTCACCCAGAACGCGATCGGCCCGATCTTCTTCGAGATCATCCAGCGCAAGGGCAACGAAGGCTTCGGCGAGGGCAACTTCCAGGCCCTGTTCGAAAGCATCGAGCGCGACCAGATGAAGCGCGGCGTGCTTTGACGCCGTGTCGGTCCTGGCCCCTCTCCCCACGGGAGAGGGGTTGGGGTGAGGGATGGAGCATGGAAGGACGTCGACGGGCAAGGCTGCCCACGAACACTTTGGAAGTGGCGCGGTCCTTGCGAAGGGACATGACGGACGCGGAGCGCGGGCTCTGGCGGCTGATCCGGGCCGGGCAGCTGGGCGGTGCGAAGTTCCGGCGACAGCATCCGATTCCACCTTATGTCGTGGATTCTTGCTGCCTGGATGCGAAACTCGTCGTCGAGCTCGATGGGTCGCGGCACACGCATACGTCCGATGCCGCCCGCACGCGTTTCCTGGAAGGACAAGGCTACCGAGTGCTGCGTTCCTGGAACAACGAGATCCTGTGCCGGCCCGGCAGCGTGGTCGCGGCGATCTTCGACACCGTCGGCTGCCGCCCCCTCACACCGTTCCCTCTCCCGGCCGGAGAGGGGTCACAAGAGCGAGACGTCCCATGAGTGTTGCAAGCAACGGCTACCAGTCCGGTTTCGGCAACGAGTTCGCGACCGAGGCGCTGCCCGGCACCCTGCCCGTCGGTCGCAACTCGCCCCAGCGCGTGGCGCATGGCCTGTACGCCGAACAGTTGTCCGGCACCGCCTTCACCGCGCCGCGCAGCGAGAACCGCCGCAGCTGGCTTTATCGCATCCGCCCTGCGGCGATGCACGGGCGCTTCGAGCCGATCGACCAGCCGCGCCTGCACAGCGTGTTCGGCGACGGCCCGGTGACGCCGGACCAGCTGCGCTGGAACCCGATGCCCCTGCCGGACGCGCCGACCGATTTCGTCGACGGCCTGTTCACCATGGCCGGCAATGGCTCGCCCGCGGCGCAACACGGGATCGGCGTGCATGTCTATGCCGCGAACCGCGACATGGACGGGCGCTACTTCTACGACGCCGACGGCGAACTGCTGGTCCTGCCGCAGGAGGGACGCCTGCACATCGCCACGGAGATGGGCGTGCTCGAGGTCGAGCCGCAGGAGATCGCGGTGATCCCGCGGGGCGTGCGCTTCAGCGTGTCGCTGCCCGACGGCCAGGCGCGCGGCTACGTCTGCGAGAACTTCGGTGCGCTGTTGAAGCTGCCCGACCTGGGGCCGATCGGCAGCAACGGGCTGGCCAATCCGCGCGATTTCCTGGCGCCGAACGCCGCCTACGAGGACCGGGAGGGGCAGTTCGAGCTCATCGCCAAGTTCCAGGGACACCTGTGGCGCGCCGACATCGGCCACTCGCCGCTGGACGTGGTGGGCTGGCACGGCAACTACACCCCGTACAAGTACGACCTGCGGCGTTTCAACACCATCGGTTCCATCAGCCATGACCATCCGGACCCGAGCATCTTCCTGGTCCTGCACTCGCCCAGCGACACCCCCGGGACGAGCAACCTCGACTTCGTGATCTTCCCGCCGCGTTGGCTGGTGGCGCAGGACACGTTCCGGCCGCCGTGGTTCCACCGCAACATCGCCAGCGAATTCATGGGGCTGATCCATGGCGTCTACGACGCCAAGGCGGATGGTTTCGCGCCGGGCGGCGCCTCGCTGCACAACTCGATGACCGGCCACGGCCCCGACGCGGCGACCTTCGAAAAGGCCAGCGCCGCCGACCTGTCCGCTCCCGACGTCATCCAGGACACCATGGCCTTCATGTTCGAGTCGCGCGCTGTGATCCGGCCGACTGCCCAGGCATTGGACGCCGGCCACCGCCAGCGGGACTACCAGGCCTGCTGGGCGGGACTTCGCAAGCACTTCGACCCCGGCGCCTGAGCGATCCGGCACCTGGGCCGTCGGCGGCAGGCGGCGGAAGCCCCGCCGGGGCGCTCGACGCGACGGCTCCACGCCGGCTGCACAAGCGATCAGGGTAGGCTGTGCCACACACGCACCCCTCGGCCGCGGGCACGGGGGCGCCCGCCGCTCAATGAGATCCCGAGGTACGCCATGAAACACCGGTTCACGATGCCGCTCATGCTGCTGTCCCTGGTCGTCCTGGTGGCCTGTGGCGCATCGCCGCCCGAAAGCGCCGCGGATGCGCCGCCGGATACCGGCGCGACGGCCGATGGGACGGCCGCCGCCCCCGGAACGGACGACGCGCCCAGGCTCGATGACCAGCCGACCGAGGACGTGCCGCCCGCCACGGCCTCGGCCCTGCTGCCACCACCCCCCCGCGAAGGCGGCATGGCACGCCTCGATGGCTACGGCCCCCTGCGCGTGGGCATGACCGCGGCGGAAGTGGCCGACGCCTGGGACGGGGAGGTGCCGCTGGATGGGGCCGGTGTGCCGGCCGACAGTGCCTGCTACTACCTGTTCCCGGGCGAGGACGCGGCCAACGCGCCGGTCGCCTTCATGATCGAGAACGGCAACTTCGTACGCTACGATGCGCGCGGCAAGGCGCTCGAGGCCCCGGGGGGTGGCCATATCGGCTCCAGTGGCGAAGACATCCGCCAGCGCCATGCCGGGAAGATCGAGTCGCGTCCGCACAAGTACGTCGAGGGCGGCGCGTACCTGCGCGTCACCGATGTATCGGGGCAGTCGGGCGTCCTGGTGTTCGAGGTGGACGCCGGCGACCAGGTGACCGGCTGGCACGTCGGCCAGGCGCCGCAGGTCGACTACGTCGAAGGCTGTTCCTGAGCTGTTCCGCGCACCGGGCCCGGCGCCCCATGGCGACCGGTCCGGTCGATACCCGTTGAAGGGGAGCACTGCATGACCGCTGCCATCCTGATGTTCATCCTCGGCCTCGCCCTGCTCGCGCTCGGCGGCGATTCGATCGTCAAGGGGGCCTCCGGGCTGGCCCAGCGCCTGGGGGTGCCTCCATTCGTCGCCGGCCTGCTGCTGGTGGCGTTCGGCACCTCCCTGCCAGAGCTGGCGGTCAACCTGCAGGCCGTGCTTGCCGGCGAACAGGCCCTGGCGCTGGGCAACGCGGTCGGGAGCAACATCGTCAATTTCGGCCTGACCCTGGGCGCCGCCGCACTGGCCGCACCGCTGCTGGTCCGCTGGCGCGCGCTTTCACCGCTGCTGCTGCTGCTGTTGCTGGGCACGTTGCTGGTGATCGCCTTCAGTCTCGACGGTGAACTGGGCCGGCTCGAGGGCGCGGGCATGCTGGTCGCCTTCGTGGCGGTCGTGGCATTCGCGCTGGTCCGCAGCCGCCGCGAGACCGCCGAGGTCCGGGAGACGATCGCCGACTATGCGCGGACCCCGACCGTGCTCGGCCTGAACCTGCTGCGCTTCGCGATCGCGGCGGTGTTGCTGTACTTCGGCGCGCGCCTGGTGGTGCAGAACGCGCCGACGCTGGGCGCGGCCATGGGCATGACGCCGTTGCTGACCGGCCTGCTGCCCGTGGCGATCGCCACTGCACTGCCCGAGATGGCCGCGGCGATCGCCGCGGCGCGGCGGGGGCAGGGCGACATGGTCGCGGGCCACGTGATCGGTTCCAGCCTGTTCAACCTGCTCGTGGTGCTGGGCGCGATGGCGGTGTGGCAGCCGCTGCCCATGGCGGCATCGTTCGTGCGTTTCGAACTGCCTGCCGCGCTGCTGGTGGCGCTGATGCTGGTGCCGATGCTGCGCGGCGACCTGCGCATCAGTCGCGGCGAGGGCGGCATCCTGTTGCTGGCCCTGCTGGGCTGGGTCGCGATGGAGCTGGTTTCGCTCCACGCCTGAGCCCAGCGGCGAACCGGGCAGGCCGGGACGTCCCGCCGGGTCAGCCCGGTGGCGGGGCGAACAGGCGCCTGACGTGCGCCGCGCGCTCGACCGACGACAGCTTGGCGTCCGCGTCGCGGTCGACCACTTCCAGCCGCTCGCGCAGGCCGCGCCGGTTGGCCACCTGGATGGCCAGGCCGGGGCGTGCGTTGAGTTCGAGTATCAGGGGCCCGCGCTCGCGGTCGATCACGATGTCCACGCCCAGGTAGCCCAGCCCGGTCAGCTCGAAGCCGCCCGCGGACAGTTCCAGGATCCGGTCCCAGCCCGGGATCGCAACGCCTTCGAGCGGTTCCATCGAGTCGGGGTGGCGGTCGACCGGTTGCCCGTGCCAGACCCCGTGGGTGGTCAGCCCGGTGGAGATGTCGATGCCGGTGCCGACCGCACCCTGGTGCAGGTTG
This sequence comes from Gammaproteobacteria bacterium, assembly GCA_030431185.1. Taxonomy (GTDB): domain Bacteria; phylum Pseudomonadota; class Gammaproteobacteria; order Xanthomonadales; family Xanthomonadaceae; genus Marilutibacter. Next base: position 7,494 of record JAUIJO010000145.1, read on the forward strand.
GCCTTGCCGCCGGAGTTGCGGGTGGGCAGGCGCAACATGGCGAGCACCGGATAGCCCCGATGGACGATGACCCGCACGTCGGGGACGCCGAGGTGCGAGATCGCACTGAACACCGCGTCGGGCTTGACCCGGTACTCGATCATGGCGCGGTCGGGCCGGCCGCCGAAGCTGTACATGCCCGACAGGATGTTGCCCAGGTGGTAGACGATGTCCTCGCGCATCATGCGCGTGCCATTGATCTTCAGGTACCCATCGCCGAGGCGGCCGGACACCACCACGATGCCGTCGCCGCCCGCGCCGCGGGCCGGCTTGATCACGAAGTCGTCGCGGCCCTCCAGCAAGCGTTCGAAGCCGCGCGCGTCGTGGTAGCTCGACACCACCCCGTAGAGCTCCGGCACCGCCAGCCCGGCGTCCAGCGCCAGTTGCTTGGTCAGCAGCTTGTCGTCCACGCGCGGATACAGCCGACGGGGATTGCGCCGCGCGATGTACAGGGCATTGCGCGCGTTCATGCTCAGCACGCCCGCACGCCGGAGCTCGCTGGGGAGCGCGAACCACCTCATCCCGGCTTGCCTGCCGCCAGGGCGCGGAAGCGCAGCAGCTCGCTGAGGCGGTAGCCGGTGTAGCGGCCCATCATCAGCGTGAATGCCAGCACCAGCAGCAGTACTTCCGGGAAGACGAACACGAAGTACTCGACGCGCTCGTTGTACATCGCCAGGTAGCACCCGACGGCGACCACGAGGCTGCCGACGGCCTGGGTGATCGCGTCGGCCGGGCCGTGCTCCTCCCAGACGATGGAGATGCGTTCGATGGTCATCGCCATGATCACCATCGGGAACAGTGCGACCGACAGTCCGATGTCGAACTCCAGCCGGTACGACAGCATGCTCACGAACAGCATCAGCAGGATCACCACGATCACCACCACCGCCAGGCGCGGC
>JAUIJO010000353.1 GCA_030431185.1 Gammaproteobacteria bacterium
GCCTCGCGTTCCTGCCGGACCCGGCGCAGGCGGTCGATACCCAGCCGGGTGGTCGCGGTGACCAGCCAGGCCTCCGGGTCGCGGATCGCGTCCCGCTCCGCCTGCGACCAGCGCAGCCAGGCGTCCTGGACGACGTCCTCGGCGTCGCCGCGGCTGCCGAGCAGCCGGTAGGCGAGTGCGAACAGGCGTGGGCGGTGGTGCTGGAACGTCTCGGTCGTCATGTGGGTCAGGACGGCGCAGGGGGCTCGCGCGTGACAGTGCGGGACGGGATCAGGCGGCATCGTCCCCCGGCGGGGCCTGCAGGGCCTTGGGCAGGTGCCAGCCGTAGCGCAGCGCCGCCAGGCGCAGACAGAAGCACAGCGCGGCGCCGGCCACCGTCACCGGCACGGGGGGCAGTTGCAGGACACTCCCGATCGCCACCACGCTGGCCCCGGCCAACGCGGCGATCGCATAGAGCTCGGCGTGCAGGACCAGGGGCACGCGGGCGAGCAGGACGTCGCGCAGCATGCCCCCGCCGATCCCGCTCAACATGCCCAGGCACGGGGCCATCAGGGGGCCGATCCCGGCACCCAGCGCCTTGTCGGTCCCGGCCACGGCGAAGACCGCCAGGCCGAGGGCATCGAAGATGCGTACCGGCTGGTGCAGGCGCTCGATCCACGGGCTCCAGGCGAAGGCGATCAGGCCGGCGCTGATCCAGATCGCCGGATAACGCCAGTCGTGCAGCGCCGCGGGCGGAGTCGCGCCGATCAGCAGGTCGCGCAGGATGCCGCCGGCACTGGCGGTCGCGAAGGCCAGCACCAGCACCCCGAACAGGTCCAGGCGATGGCGCACGCCGAGCATGGCGCCGCTGAGCGCGAACACGAAGGTGCCGATCAGGTCGAGATGGAGGATGAGGCTCTGCATTCGGGGGCGTCCGGGGCGACGGGGCCGTCCCGGTCCAGGCCGGGCGTGCACGGCGCACTATACCGGTTACCGCCCGTGCGGCCGGCGCGGCTGCGTGCGCCGGGGGCGGGCAGTAGAATATGGCCCCCACCGCCAAGCCAGCCGATGCCGTGACCGCCAGCCAGCCCGCCTCCCGGACGCCCGTTTCGATCCGGCAGGACGATTTCATCCAGTCCGTCGCCGACGCCCTGCAGTACATCAGCTACTACCATCCGGTCGACTACATCCGGAACCTCGCCGCGGCCTACGAGCGCGAGGAATCGCCGGCGGCGAAGGACGCGATGGCGCAGATCCTGATCAACTCGCGCCTGTGCGCCGAGGGCCACCGGCCGATCTGCCAGGACACCGGCATCGTCACCGTCTTCCTCGAGATCGGCATGGACGTGCGCTGGGACGACGCCACCATGGGCGTGGAGGACATGGTCCACGAAGGCGTGCGCCGCGCCTACAACCATCCCGACAACAAGCTGCGTGCGAGCGTCCTGGCCGATCCGGCCGGCAAGCGCGCCAACACCCGCGACAACACGCCCGGCGTGGTCAACGTGAAGATCGTGCCCGGCAACACCGTCGACGTCATCGTCGCGGCCAAGGGCGGCGGCTCCGAGGCGAAGTCCAAGTTCGCCATGCTCAATCCC
>JAUIJO010000146.1 GCA_030431185.1 Gammaproteobacteria bacterium
GGATGAAGATCCTCGTCAACAACGAGCCGTGCATCATCACCGACACCGAGTACGTCAAGCCGGGCAAGGGCCAGGCCTTCACCCGCGTCAAGTACCGCTTCATCAAGTCCGGCCGCGTGGTCGAGCTCACCATGAAGGCCACCGACAACCTGGAGGCCGCCGACGTGATCGATACCGACATGCAGTTCCTGTATGCCGATGGCGAGCACTGGCACTTCATGAACCCGGAGAACTTCGAGCAGGTCCAGGCCGATGAAGTCGGCGTGGGCGATGCCCGCAAGTACCTCAAGGGCGAGGAGCAGTGCGTGGTCACCCTCTGGAACGGCACGCCGATCCAGGTCACCCCGCCGAACTTCGTCGAACTGAAGATCACCGAGACCGACCCGGGCGTCCGCGGCGACACCTCGGGTGGCGGCGGCAAGCCGGCCACCCTGGAGACCGGTGCGGTGGTGCGCGTGCCCTTGTTCGTCAACCAGGAAGAGATCATCAAGGTCGACACCCGCTCGGGCGAGTACGTCAGCCGCGTGAAGTAAGGCCGGAGCCTCCGTCCCAGGACGGACGCCCGGGATGCCAGCCGCGCGGGTCGCCACGGCCCCCGCCACTGACCGGCCCCGCCTGCGGGGCCCCTGATGAAGGAACACGATGACGAACGATGCCTCTCCCGTCGCCTGCGACCTGTTGATCGAAGCCGGATGGGTGGTGCCGGTCGTCCCCCACGGGATGGTGCTCGAGCAGCATGCCGTCGCTGTCCGCGACGGCGGGATCGTGGGCGTGCTGCCGATCCGCGAGGCGCGCGAGCGCTTCAGCGCGGCGCGGGTCGTGTCGCGTCCTCATTCGGCACTCATCCCGGGGCTGGTCAACGCGCACACGCACAACCCGATGACCTTGTTGCGCGGGGTCGCCGACGACCTGCCGCTGATGGAATGGCTGCAGGGCCACATCTGGCCGGTGGAGGGCGCGGTGATCGGGCCGGAGTTCGTCGCCGACGGGGTCACGCTTTCGGTCGCCGAGATGTTGCGCGGCGGCACGACCTGCGCCAACGAGAACTATTTCTTCCCCGATGTCCAGGCCGCCGTCTACAAGCGCCTGGGCTTCCGGGCACGGGTCGGCCTGCCGGTGATCGACTTCCCGACCGCCTGGGCGAAGAGCGACGACGAGTACTTCGACCGGGCCATCGAAGTCCACGACCAGTGGCGCGACGACGCGCTGGTGTCGACGGCGTTCGTCCCGCACGCCCCGTACACGGTGTCGGACGCGAGCTTCGAGCGCATCCGGATGCTGGCCGACCAGCTCGACATGCCGGTGCACCTGCACACCCACGAGACCGCCCACGAGGTGGAGGAGTCCGTGCTCAAGCACGGCCAGCGGCCGCTGGCCCGGCTGGACCGGCTGGGCCTTGTCACCGACCGCCTGGTCGCCGTGCACATGACCGCGGTGAACGATGCCGAGATCGCCCTGTGCGCCGAGCGTGGCGTGGTGGTCGTGCATTGCCCGGAATCCAATCTCAAGCTGGCATCGGGCTTCTGCCCGGTCGGCAAGTTCGAGAAGGCCGGGGTGACCCTCGCCATCGGCACCGACGGCTGCGCCAGCAACAACGACCTGGACATGTTCGGCGAGACCCGCACCGCGGCGCAGCTGGCCAAGGCGGTGGCGCAGGACGCCGCTGCATTCAGCGCCGCGAGTGCGTTGCGCGCCGCGACCCTGGGCGGCGCCCGCGCGGTCGGCTTCGAGGACCTGGTCGGCTCGATCGAGGTGGGCAAGCGCGCCGACCTGGCCTGCGTCGACCTGGCCCGCATCGAGACCCAGCCGCTGCACCACGTGATTTCCCAGCTGGTCTACGCGGTCGGCCGCCACCAGGTGACCGACGTGTGGATCGACGGCCACTGCAAACTCGAGGAGGGCCGCCTGGCCGACCTCGATACCGACGCGCTGATCGCCAACGCCCGCGAATGGCGCACCCGCATCGCCTCGATCCGGATCGACTGAACCGATGACCGACCGCACCGCCACGCCCGTCGCCGGCGAAGACCGCAACTTCAGCCAGGCCGAACTCGACAAGTTCGGCGCGCTCGCCAACCGCTGGTGGGACCCCCAGGGCCCACAGAAGGCCTTGCATGCGCTCAATCCCGCCCGCCTGGGCTATGTCGCGCGCCGGGTGGCCCTGGAGGGGCGGGAGGCCCTGGATGTCGGCTGCGGCGGAGGGCTGCTCAGCGAGGCCATGGCCCGCGAGGGCGCCGCGGTCACCGCGATCGACCTGGCGCCGGAACTGGTCAAGGTCGCCCGCCTGCATGGGCTGGAGAGCGGCGTCAGCGTGGACTACCGCCTGCAGTCGGTCGAGGCGCTGGCCGGAGAGCGGCCGGGCAGCTTCGACGTGGTGACGTGCATGGAGATGCTCGAGCACGTACCCGACCCCGGCGCGATCATCGCCGCGTGCGCGACCCTCCTGAAGCCGGGAGGGCGCCTGTTCCTGTCCACCCTCAACCGGACCCCGGCGGCTTTCGCGCTGGCCATCCTCGGCGCCGAATACGTGGCCCGGCTGCTGCCGAAGGGCACCCACCAGTACCGGGACTTCATCAAGCCCTCCGAGCTGGCGGCGTGGCTGCGCGGCGCGGGCCTGTCGCTGGAGGATGTCAGTGGCCTGATGTACGAGCCCTGGCGCAACGCCGCGCGGATCGTGTCGCGCACCGACGTCAATTACCTGGCCTGTGCGGTGAAACCGGCATGAAGCCGGCGGCCCGGCCGGCAGCCTTCCCGAAGTGCGCGCTGTTCGACCTCGACGGCACCCTCGCCGACAGTGCCCACGACCTGCTGGCCGCGGTCAACGCGATGCGCGCCGCCCAGGCCCTGTCGCCCCTGCCGCTCGAGGCGTTCCGTCCGCATGTCTCCCGGGGCGCCCGCGCCATGCTGCTGGCGGCGTTCCCGGACATGGACGAGGCGACGCGCGAGGCGCGCGTCCCCGAGCTGCTGGACCAGTACCAGCGCCACATCGGCCACCATGCCGGCGTGTTCGCGGGCGTGGAGGCCATGCTCGGTGCGCTGGAAGCGGCGGGCACCCGCTGGGGGATCGTCACCAACAAACCCGAATACCTGGCGCGCGAACTGCTGCCCCACCTCGGATGGGACACGCGTTGTGCGGTGCTGGTCGGCGGCGACACCCTGGCGGTCCGCAAACCCGACCCCGAGCCGCTGCTGGTGGCCGCGCGCGAGCTGGGTTTCGCGCCGGACGAGTGCGTGTATGTCGGCGACGACGCGCGCGACATCGTCGCCGCCCGTGCCGCCGGCATGCCCTCGGTGGTCGCCCTGTGGGGCTACCGGCAGGATGGGGACGATCCCGCGGCCTGGGGCGGCGACCGCATGGTCGAGAGGCCTGCAGACCTGGCCGATCCGGCCTCCTGGCCGGGGCCGTGAGCGCGATGGACACCGCGGGTCCGCTCCTCGACACCGACCAGGCCGCGCTCGACAGCTTCGTTTCGAAGTGGCGCCAGCGCTGGCCGGAATGGACGGTCGTGGAAGTCTTCGTCCCGGCGCCCCGGCGCGCCGTCGTGCTGGCCTGGGCGGCCCTGCTGCAGGAACTGACCGACGCCGCCTGGGGCGGCGAGGATCCCCGGCCGGGCGACGCCAAGCTGGCCTGGTGGCAGGAAGAACTGCTGGGCTGGTCGCTCGGTCGCCGGCGCCACCCGCTGGGGCTTGCCCTGCAGCGGCGCGAAGCGCCCTGGGGTCGGCTCGCCGGGACCTTGCCTGGCCTGCGCGCGAGCCGTGAGCGGCCGCGCGACCTCGCCGAAGCCTACGACGCGTTGTCGGACTTCTCGGCCGCCGTGGCCGAGGTGGAGCGCGGCCTGTTCCCGGCGCCGGGCGATCCCGGTGGTGCCGACGACGTCGAGCGCGATGCGGTCGCCGCCGCGCTGCTGCACGTGCGATGCCTGCAGCCGGGCGACGGGCACGTGCCACTGGCCGTGTTCGCGCGTGCCGGGGAGGGCGATCCCGCGACGATATGGAGGCAGCAGTTGCGCCAGCGCTGGCCTTCGCGCCCGTCGGCCTGCCTGCCGCGGCGCCTGTGGACCCGCCTGGCCCGCGCCCGCTTGCGCCACGCCGATCCGGGACGGCCCCTCAAGCCCTGGTCGGCACTGCTGCTGGGCTGGCGGGCGGCAAGGCGCAGGCCCCGGAACTGAGCGTTCCGCCGGCATTCGGGCCCGGGCCGGCGCGGCCGGTAGAATAGGGGCACCCCACGCTGAGTTGCCCCCTGGCGACAACGACCCCATGTCACCTGCCGTGAATCCTTCCTCTCCCTCCGCCCGCCCGCTGCCCGACGTCGCCCATGAAGCGGCCGCCGAGGCGCGCGCGCTCGACTGGGTGGGCATGGCCAACATCGCGCTTCCGCTCCGCGTCGCCACGCCGGGCGGCGATGCGATCCAGGTCGCGGCCTCGGTGGACGTGGGGGTTGACCTGCGCGATCCCGATGCGCGCGGCATCCACATGTCGCGCCTCTACCTGCACCTGCAGGATGCGTTCGCCAGCGAGATCGTGACCCCGGCCGGCCTGCGCCGCATCCTGCAGTCGCTGGTGGAGTCCCAGAAGGGCCTGTCCGGCGCGGCGCGGCTGGTGCTGCGTTACGACCAGATGCTGTTGCGCCCCGCCCTGGCAAGCGGCAACGCGGGCTGGAAGCGGTATCCGGTCGAGATCGATGCGCACCTCGTCGACGGGCACCTGCGCCTGGGCCTGGCGTTCTCCGTCGAGTATTCGAGCACCTGTCCGGCCTCCGCGGCGCTGTCGCGCCAGCTCAACGCGGACCGCTTCAACGCCGATTTCGCCGACGCGCGCCCGATCTCGGTCGGCGTGGTGGGCGACTGGCTCGCGTCCGAGCGAGGCCTCGCGGCCACCCCGCATGCGCAGCGCAGCCGCGCCTCGGTGCGGCTCCAGTTGCGGCCCCAGTTCGAAGAGTTGCCCCTGGCCCAGCTGATCGATGCGCTCGAGCATGCCCTGGGCACGCCGGTGCAGACCGCGGTCAAGCGCGAGGACGAGCAGGCCTTCGCCGCCCTCAACGCGGCCAACCTGATGTTCTGCGAGGATGCCGCGCGACGCGTGGCGGGGGTGCTGGCGCGTGACCCGCACGTGGAGCGCTTCGATGCCGAGGTCGAGCACTACGAAAGCCTGCATCCCCACGACGCGGTGGCGCGCATCAGCGGGCAGGGGCCGGAGGCGGGCTGAACCCGGCCGGCCGGTAGCGCCCGGCGCCTCTTAGCGAAACCTGAACAACAGCGGCGGGCGATGGGCTATGCTCGGGCGACGTTGCCGTGGGATATCGCAAGGCAGGGGAGCGTCCGGGGGGAAACGTTTTGCATCGCGCGTGGCAAGTGGCCGTTCTGCTGCTGTTGTGGGCTGTGTCCGTTCCGGCGGAAGCGCAGCGCTTCGACGTGGCCCGGCTGGGGAGCGACCCGGTGCCGGCCGACGTGCTGTCGGGTGCGGCTGAGGACGGCTTCGTCCCCATGCCGGCGACGGCCGGACAGGCCGCGATCGTGGAGCGCGAGCGGGGCATTTCCTGGTGGCGGATCACGGCCCGGGACGCCCTCCCGCCCGAGGCCGGCCAGAGCCTGGTCCTGCACTTTCCCTACATGAACTCGATACAGGCCTGGCGACCGGGCGACGCCCTGCCGGTGCGCGCCAGCCTGGTCGGTGCCGACGCCGACCTCAGCCATTCGGCACGGGCGCATTTCATCCCCTTGCCCGACGGGCTCGACGCGGGCGAGTCGGTGTACGTCCGGTTCCATTGCGTCACGCCGATGCGCGTGGCGTTATCGGTGGAGGGCATGCGAGAGGCCCATCGGCGCGACCTGACCTACGTGGGCTGGCGGGTCGGGGTCCTGTCGACCACCCTGGTCCTGGCCGTGCTGGTGTTCGGTTTCTGGGTCGGGATCGGAGAGCGGACCTACCTCTACCTGATGATGGCCCTGCTGGGGCAGGTGCTGTACCTGGTCAGCACCGGCGGCGACCTGCGGGCCTTCCCCTCGCTCGCCGGCGTGCTGGGCCCCGACCTGCGGGCGAGCCGCCTGTTCGCGCTGGCGGCCTTCATCAGCAGCAACAGCTTCATGTCCTATTACCTCGACCTGGCCAACCGGCAGCCCCGCGTCAATCGCATCCTGGTTTCGTGCAGCCTGGCGGCGCTGGGCCTGATCCTGTGGTCGGTGTTCAGCGTCTCCGGGCTGATTCCCACGCTCGCCAACGCGGTCGTGCTGGTGGCCATCGCGGCGGTGGTGTGGGCCATGGGCGTGGCGGTCGTCAAACGGCAGAGCGGCGCCCTGCTGCTGGTGTTCGCGATGCTGCCGCTGGTGTCGATGGTGGCGATCCGCGCGGCGGTACGCCTGGAACTGATGCGCATGCCCGAGTGGCTGGACTACCTGTATCCCGCCGGTTTCATGATGTCGGGCCTGATCGTCACCATCGGCCTGACCGGCAAGATGCACCAGTTGCGCCGCGACCGCGACCACGCGAGCCACATGGCGTCCTACGATGCGTTGACGGGCGCGCACTCGCGACCCGTGATCGAGTCCCACCTGCGCAACGCGGTCGTCGAAGCGCATGCCTCGGGCATGCCCCTGTCGGTGGTGTTCTTCGATATCGACAACTTCAAGCGCATCAACGACCAGTACGGCCATCGCGTCGGCGACGACTGCCTCAAGCTGGTGTCGCTGCGCACCCAGAATCGACTGCGCACCTACGACCAGATCGGCCGCTACGGCGGGGACGAGATGATCGTGGTCCTGCCCGATACAGCGCTCAAGGAGGCGATCGGCGTGGCCGAGAACCTCCGTTCGGCGGTCAACTGCCGGCCGATCGCGATCGACCAGTTGCAGTTGGACGTCACCCTCAGCCTGGGCGTGGCGCAGCTGGTGCCCGACGAGTCCGCCGAATCCCTGCTGGAACGGGCCGACGCGGCCCTGTATGCAAGCAAGTCGGCGGGGCGCGACCAGGTCACCGGCCACATCCGCCCGATGCTGCAGGCGGCCACGGCACCGAGCCGCTAGCCCGGCGCGGCGGACGCCGCACCGGACCCTCCTTTCGATCCCAATCGCTGGAGTTCCACGGATGACTGAGATACTGGCCGCGCCGCTGGCGCCCCTCACCTCGATCGACAGCCTGCGCAGCGGCGATATCCTGCTGCTGCGTGGCCGCAGCGAGCTGTCCGCGCTGATCGCCTGGACGTGCAACGGCATCCATAGCCATTCGGCCATCGTCACCGAGGATGGCGGGTTGATGGAATCGGTGACCCGCGGCATCGTCCGCGGCGAGGTGGCACAGAAGGTCGCGGCCACCGATCGCTACTATTTCGTGGATGCGTTCCGCCCGGTGGCGCACGACCTGGCGGCGCTGGAGCCCTCCGATCGCGCGCTGGTGGTCGAGCACGGCGCCAGCCTGCTCGGCTTGCCGTATGCGACCAACGAGCTGGCGGTGATCGGGGTGACGGTCGCGCTGCGCAACTGGGTCTTCGAGGACCTGCCGATCTGGCTGCGCGGCGTGCTGCGCGTGGCCTTCGACATGTTGCTCTCCGACGATGCCAGCCAGATGGTCTGCAGCGAATATGTCTATCGGTGCTTCGCGCAATGCGCCGCACGGCCGGCCGGCCGCCTCGCGCCCCAGATCGTCGTCGCGCCACCACCGGACCACTCGCAGCCCTGGAACGTGGACGTGCCGGCGCTGATCGAAGAGATCCGTGCGCTGCTGGGACCGCGCAATGCGCTGGTCAATTCGGTGTTTCCGTCGCAGGGCCTCCTGCAGGTGGCCGAGGCCGGCGCCGGGCTGGAGGCCCGCTCGCTCGAGGCGTCCGCCGGCGCCGTGCGCGAGCGCCTCGGCGTGCCCGAAGGCGCGCGGGACATGCTGCTCGCCGTGTCCGAAGGCGTGTTGCCGGTCGGCGCGGTCAACCCCAAGGGCGTCAGCCCCGGCGACCTCGCGCGCTCACCTTCCGCGCGACCGCTGGGACGCCTGATGCAGGCGGCCGATTGGCAGGGGGAGGCGGGGGAATAGGGAATGGGGAATGGGGAATGGGGAGTGGGGAATGGACGGACGTCGAGCCGTGCCAGGGACCTGTCCGGACTGAGGCCGACGACGAATGCGCCGCCGCGCGAAGCGGTGTGCCGCTCTCCTGAAGGTCTCCGACCACCCGCCACGTAGGATGGGTAGCGCGAAGCAAAACCCATCACCCCGGTGTCCCAATGTCGACGATGGGTATCGCCTGCGGCTCCGCCCATCCTACGGGTAGGCGCCTGGGCGTCGAAACGCGCAAGAGGATGCCCGGGCTGAGGCCGACGACAAACGCGCCGCCGCGCGCGACGGGGCATGGCCGGTCTACTGATGGTCTCCGACCACCAGCAGGGGGTCGACGCGGACGTCGAGCCGCGCCAGG
>JAUIJO010000147.1 GCA_030431185.1 Gammaproteobacteria bacterium
CCGGCCTCGAGGTCAAGCGCATCATCAACGAGCCGACCGCGGCCGCGCTGGCCTACGGCATGGACAAGAAGGGCGGCGACCGCAAGGTGGCCGTGTACGACCTGGGCGGCGGCACCTTCGACGTGTCGATCATCGAGATCGCCTCCGTCGACGGCGAGATGCAGGTCGAGGTGCTGGCCACCAACGGCGACACCTTCCTGGGTGGCGAGGACTTCGACAAGCGCGTCATCGACTACCTGGTCGAGGAGTTCCAGAAGGACCAGGGCATCGACCTGCGCAAGGACCCGCTGGCCCTGCAGCGCCTGAAGGACGCCGCCGAGCGCGCCAAGATCGAGCTGTCCAGCGCGCAGCAGACCGAGGTCAACCTGCCGTACGTGACCGCCGACGCCTCCGGGCCGAAGCACCTGAACATCAAGCTGACCCGCGCCAAGCTGGAGTCGCTGGTCGAGGACCTGGTCAAGAAGACCATCGAGCCCTGCCGCACCGCCCTCAACGACGCCGGCCTGCGTGCCAGCGACGTCTCCGAGGTGATCCTGGTCGGCGGCCAGACCCGCATGCCCAAGGTCCAGCAGGCCGTGGCCGATTTCTTCGGCAAGGAGCCGCGCAAGGACGTCAACCCGGACGAGGCGGTCGCCGTCGGCGCCGCGATCCAGGGCGGCGTGCTCGCCGGTGACGTCAAGGACGTGCTGCTGCTCGACGTGACCCCGCTGAGCCTGGGCATCGAGACCCTGGGCGGCGTGTTCACCAAGATCATCGAGAAGAACACCACGGTGCCGACCAAGGCCTCGCAGACCTTCTCCACCGCCGAGGACAACCAGTCCGCCGTCACCGTGCACGTGCTCCAGGGCGAGCGCGAGCAGGCCCGTTACAACAAGTCGCTGGCCCGCTTCGACCTGACCGGCATCGAGCCGGCGCCGCGCGGCATGCCGCAGGTCGAGGTGTCGTTCGACATCGACGCCAACGGCATCGTCCACGTGACCGCCAAGGACAAGAAGACCGGCAAGGAGCAGAAGGTCGAGATCAAGGCCGGCTCGGGCCTGTCCGAGGACGAGATCGCGAAGATGGTCGCCGACGCCGAGGCGAACCGCGAGGAAGACCTCAAGTTCCAGGAGCTGGTGCAGGCGCGCAACCAGGCCGACGGCCTGATCCACGCGACCCGCAGCACCATCAAGGAGCACGGCGAGAAGCTGCCGGGCGACGCCATCGGCCAGGCCGAGTCGGCCATCGCCGAACTGGAAACCGCGATGAAGGGTGACGACAAGGGCCAGATCGAGGCCAAGTCCAAGGCACTGGAAGGCGTGGCCCAGACCCTGTTCGCCGCCGCGCAGGGCCAGCCCGGCGCCGCCGAGGCGGGCGCAGGCGCCACCCAGTCCGCCGACGACGTGGTGGACGCCGAGTTCACCGAGGTCAAGGACGACGAGAAGCCGTGATTCGGGATTGGTGATTCGTGATTCGAAGGAGCGGGGCCTTGGCGCCGCTCCTTCGGTCATCAGGATCCCGCTCCGTTGTGCTTTGACTTTTCGAATCACCTGTAACGAATCACGAATCACGGCCCCATGAGCAAACGCGATTACTACGAAGTCCTGGGCGTGGCCCGCAACGCCTCCGACGAGGACCTGAAGAAGGCCTATCGCCGGTGCGCGATGAAGCACCACCCGGACCGCAACCCCGGCAACGCCGAGGCCGAGGTCGCGTTCAAGGAATGCAAGGAGGCCTACGAGGTCCTCTCCGACGGCAACAAGCGGCGCGCCTACGACCAGCACGGCCATGCCGCGTTCGAACACGGCATGGGCGGCGGCGGGCCGGGCTATGCCGACATGGGCGACATCTTCGGCGACATCTTCGGCAACATTTTCGGGGGCGGCGGCGGTGGCGCGCGCGGTCCGCGGCGCGGGGCCGACGTCGGTTACGTGATGGAGCTCAGCCTGGAGGAAGCCGTGGGCGGCATCGATCGCCAGATCGAGATCCCCACGCTCGAGGAATGCGACACCTGCGACGGCAGTGGCTCCTCCGACGGCAAGGTCGACACCTGCGAAACCTGCGGCGGTCGTGGCCAGGTCCGCTTCCAGCGCGGCATCTTCTCCATGCAACAGGCCTGTCCCCATTGCGGCGGGCGCGGCCAGACCATCTCCAGCCCCTGCGGCGACTGCCATGGGCAGGGCCGCGTGGAGCGCAACAAGACGCTGCAGGTCAAGATCCCGGCCGGCGTCGACACCGGCGACCGCATCCGCCTGACCGGCGAGGGCGAGGCCGGCCCGCCCGGCGTGCCCCCGGGCGACCTCTACGTGGAGGTGCGGGTCAAGGAACACGACATCTTCCAGCGCGACGGCGACGACCTGCACTGCGACGTGCCGATCCGGATCTCGCAGGCGGCCCTGGGCGACACCATCCGCGTGCCCACCCTGGGCGGCGAGGTCGAACTGCGCATCCCGGCCGAGACCCAGACCAGCAAGGTCTTCCGTCTCCGCGACCAGGGCGTGAAGTCGGTCCGCAGCCGTCGCAAGGGCGACCTGTACTGCCGCGCGGTGGTCGAGACCCCGGTCAACCTGACCACCGAACAGCGCGAGATCCTCGAGCAGTTCGAGGCAACCTTCGTCGGCGACGGCGCACGCAAGCACTCGCCGCGTTCGTCGACCTTCATCGACGGCGTCAAGGGCTTCTGGGACCGGATGACGTCCTGAGGGAACTCATCGAGCCGCGCGGGCAGCCAGGTTCAGGCCCGCGCGGTCTTCATGCAGGCCAGCAGGTGCTCGCCAGGGCAGGGGTCGGGATCGGCGGCATCGAAGGGATCCGCCCATTCCATGGGTTCCCAGCCCATCCGCTGCAGGCCGGTGCACAGGTCCGAGCGATGGAGGCCCCAGTGGAACGGTTCCCCGACACTTCGAAGCCAGCAATCGACGCCCCCGGATTGCCGATGGAATCCCGGGCGTCCGTCGGGGCGAAGGTCCATCGCCGTGCCCAGCAGCGTCGTCGCGGCCGGCGTCATCCGGTGCAGCCATCGCAACTGCCCTACGATGGCTCGTAGCGGCAGGTACATCGCCACGCCCTCGAGGACCACGGCGGTCGGCGCATCCAATCGCCACGCCTGATGGGCACGGGCGCATGATATCCAACTGCCGTCACGCCGCCTGGCCTGCCCGAACGCGACCGCGTACCAGTTGGGCACGGCGCCCAGATGGTGGTGGAGCGACTCCTGCTTGATCTCCAGCAGTGCGGGCCGGTCCAGTTCGAACACCTGGATGTCCGGTCGCGCATTGGCGATGCTCGCGCCCAGGCCGCCCAGCCCCGCGCCCACGATCAGCACTTGTCCGCCGAGCCCGGGCCGGAGCCCGAAGGCGTCGGGCAGCCGCGATTCGATCCAGCGCTTGCGCCACTGGTAGTGGCCATGGATGCCGGGAAGCACCCGTCGCTCGAGCGCGGCCAGCAGCCGCGGCATCCGCTGCGCGGCCAGGGCCAGCGCCGCACCCTGCCAACCGGCGCGGGACAATGCACGGGCCGCGACCTCGGGAACGGGTCGCCAGCAGGCTTCGGCCGGTGTACCGGCCATCACCTCGCTGGCGGCCAGGAGCAGGGCGGTCCGACTCATGGCCCCGCGGCCGTCGTCGCCGGATCGAAGCGCTCCTGCCAGTGCATCCACCAGTCGCTGCGGAACAGGCCGGTGGGGTCCATCCCGTGCTTGGTCTGCATCCAGTGCCGGAAACCGGGATGGGCGTGAACCAGTTGCTCCCGCGTGGCCCAGCGGTGATAGGTGAGGTAGAAACTGCCGCCATGGACAAGCGCCGCATCCACGAGCGCGCGGAAAGCGCGGGCTGCATGGGCCTTGCCCTCCGCATCGTGGCGCACATGCAGGTTCAACACCACGCAGGCCCAGGGACAGCGCGCCCAGGGCAACTGCGTGGTGTCCTCGGACTCGACCAGCCTTACGGTGCCGTAGACCACGTCGGCGTGCGTTTCGCGCAGGCATTCGCGCGCGTCCTCGAAGAAACCCGGGAGCGCGTCGCGCGGCACGAACAGCTCGGTGATCATCTCCGAGCCCACGTGCCCGCAGGCCAGGTCGACGGCTTCGTGGTAGTCGTCCAGGTAGACCCCGCCATGCTGCGTGGAGCGGCGATAGCATTGGCCGTGCGTCGAGAGATAGAAGCGCGCGTACTCGTCGAACGCGCGCGTCTTGTCGACATGGGCGAGCACCAGCAAGCGGCGGAAGCCGTCGCTTCCCATCGCCAGGGCGTCGGGATCCGGCGGGGCGTCGACGGGGCGGTAGCGCGAGAACACGCCCAGGTCGAGGAAATCATCGGACCCCGGGTCGATCGCGAACTGGAAATCGCCATACAGGCAGCCGTCGGCCATGGCACGGCTGAAGGCCTCGCCCAGTGCGGGTACGCGCAGCAACTCGACTTCGCGCCGCAGGCTGCAGTCCGGTACCAGGCGCAGGCACGCCCGGACGATGATCCCGAACAGTCCGTATCCACCCACGACGCAGGAGAACAGGAACGGATCCTGCGTTCGCGAGGCGCGTCGCAGCCGGCCCCGCGCATCCACGACGTCGAGCCATTCGATGTCGTCGACCAGCGGCGGGAAGCCGAGGCCGCGGCCGTGGATGTTCGCGGAGATTGAGCCGCCTATGCTGAAGTGGTCGCCACCGGTCTGCTTCTGCCGGATCGTCCAGCGTCGCGTTTCGTCGGCCTGTGCCCGTTCCAGGAACGCCAGCAGCATGGGCCACCGGGTGCCCGCGAGTACCGTGACCTGGCCGCTAGCGCTGTCGAAGGCTTCCACGCCCGCGAGGCGGGCTGTATCGAGCACGACGCCACCCGAAAGGAACTGCTGGCCTCCCATCGCATGCCGCGCACCCATCGCGACGAGCGGCCGGCCCTGGCGCTCGGCCCCACGCACCGCATCGACGACCGCGCCTGGATCGGAAGGCCGCAGGATCCGCGAAGGGCGGCACGGGTTCAGGGCGGAATGGACGTCGTTGAGCAGGAGCGCCTCAGTCATGGCCGTGCCCGGCGTGACCGACGCGGATGACGGCACCCGGCAACGCAGGCGGCGGCCCTGGCGAGACGACGGCGACCGGTCGCAGGCCTGGTACGGGACCGTCGTGTCGGGTCCCGCCCATCCCGACCTGCCGTTGCCCTGCGGTCCATGCGAGGGCGGCCAAGGCGATAACCAGGGCTGCCTGCCGGCGGAGGCCAAAGCGTCATCTGAAGGTCCTCGAACGTTGCAATGGACGCGACCCTACCCGGATTGGCGCTTTATCCAAGACTTTCGGATAAAGTATCGATATTCGATACTCAAGGGTGTCCCGGGGGAAGCCGATGTCCGATGCCAACGCTCTTCGCGACGCCATCAAGCGCCAGCTCAAGGCACGCGGCATGACCTATGCCGACCTTGCCCATGCGATCGGCCTGTCGGAGCCCACGGTCAAGCGCCAGTTGTCCCGGGGCGGCATCACCCTGGAGCGGCTGGAGCGCATCTGCGACGCCCTCGATACCGACTTCCACGAGCTGGCGCGTACCGCCGGCCGCGACCGCCCGCTGCCGATGCGCCTGGACATGGCGCAGGAAACCGCCCTGGCCGCCGATCCCCGCCTGCTGCTGGTCTTCCACCTGCTCTGCAATGACTGGAGCGCCGCGGAGATCCAGTCGCGACATGGCATCGCCCCCCATGACATGACCTTGCTGCTCGCCAGGCTGGATCGGCATGGCCTGATCGAGCTGCAACCCGACAACCGCGTCCGCTTGCGGATCTCGCGGCGCTTCTCGTGGCGCCGCAATGGCCCGGTGCTCCGCCGTCACGGCGCGCGAGCGATCGAAGAGTTCCTTGAAGGCGACTTCCGGCGTGAGCCGGCATTGTTGCGCCTGGAAACCCGCGAGCTCTCGCTGCGCTCGATGGGACTCGTCGCACGTCGGCTGGAAAAAGTCGCGCAGGAACTGCACGAACTGGCCGATGCCGATGCCGCGCTTCCCGAGGACAAGCGGCACAACGTCGGCCTCGTGATCGGTTTCCGCCCATGGCGGTTCAGCCTCATGGAATGGTTGGCGGCAGAGCCGGAGCGACCTCGTCCCCCCGCCACGCTTGCCGGCAGGGAGCGGGGACCGTAGCCTTTCCCCCATGAACGAAACGACCTCGCCCTGCCGACTTCTCATCCATGGTGCCTCCGGTCGCATGGGCCAGGCCCTGCTGCGCCTGGCCGCCGGCGAGGATGGCCTGCTGGTGGTGGCCGCGGTGGGCAAGGGCGCGCCGGGGCAGCGCGTCGTCGACGGCATCCCGCATTTTTCCGCCGCCGAGTTGAACGGCGTGCCCGCGTTCGACGTCGCCATCGATTTCAGCCTGCCCGCCGGTTTCGACCACGTGCTGGCGCTTTGCGTGCAGCGCGGGCGACCGCTGGTGTCGGGCACGACGGGCATCGACGAGGCGCAACGCTCGGCGCTCCGTGCCGCGTCGGGGACCATCCCGGTGGCGTGGGCGACCAATTTCAGCCTGGGCGTCGCGGTGCTCAACGAACTGGTCGAGCGCGCCGCCGAGGCCTTGCCCGGCTGGGATTGCGACATCGTCGAATCCCACCACGTGCACAAGCTCGATGCCCCCTCGGGTACGGCCCTCACGCTGGGCGAGTGCGCCGGGCAGGGCGGGGCGACGCCGCGCTATGCCTCGTTGCGGGCCGGCGACATCATCGGCGAGCACAGCGTCCAGTTCACCGGCCTGGGCGAACGCGTCGAACTGGTCCATCGCGCCACCAACCGCGACATCTTCGCGCGCGGTGCGCTGCATTGCGCCCAGCGACTGAACGGGCGGCCTGCAGGCACCTATCGCGTCCGCGACCTGCTGGATTGAATTTCCCCGGCCTCCAGCCGGCGGACATGAACGCGGGCATCGCCCTGCGTTGCGACCATCGTCGATGAGACTGGCGCTGTCCGCCCCGGACCGCTAGAATTCTCGCTCGCCTGAACCTCCCCAACCGGACCGGCCCCTGCCGCGTCCGCGCTTTGCTGCAAGCCGCATTCGCGGGCCTGCGCGAAGGCGGGGCGGTCAGTATTCCCCGGCTTACAAGGCGACCCCCGTGACCCAACCCGCAATCCTCGCGCTCGAAGATGGCACTCTCTTCGAGGGCGTTTCCGTAGGCGCGCCCGGCCTTTCGGTCGGCGAAGTGGTATTCAACACCGCGATGACCGGCTACCAGGAGATCCTCACCGATCCCTCCTATGCGCGCCAGCTGGTGACCCTGACCTATCCCCACGTCGGCAACACCGGCTGCACCGACCAGGACGACGAGGCCCGCCAGGCCTGGGCATCGGGCCTGATCGTGCGCGACGTCCCGCGTCGTCCGAGCAACTGGCGCAGCCAGGTCGCACTGCCGGAATGGCTGGCCGCGCGCGGCATCGTCGGCATCGCCGGCATCGACACCCGCAAGCTGACCCGCCTGCTGCGCGACACCGGCGCGCAGGGTGGGGCGCTGATGGCCGGCGAGGGCATCGACGCCGCCAGGGCGCTGGAAGCCGCACGCAAGTTCCCGGGCCTGAAGGGCATGGACCTGGCGAAGGAAGTCACCACCGCCGAGCGTTACGCCTGGACGGATGGGCAGCTCGACCTCGACCAGGACGCCTTCGTCAGCGCGGCGCCGCGCTTCAAGGTCGTGGCCTACGACTTCGGTGTGAAGCACAACATCCTGCGCATGCTCGCCGAACGCGGCTGCGAACTGACCGTGGTGCCCGCGCAGACGCCGGCCGCCGAGGTCATGGCGCTCAAGCCCGATGGCGTCTTCCTGTCCAATGGTCCCGGCGATCCGGAGCCCTGCGACTACGCCATCGAGGCGATCCGCGCGTTCGTCGCCGCGAAGCTGCCGACCTTCGGCATCTGCCTGGGCCACCAGTTGCTGGGGCTGGCCGCCGGCGCGCGCACGATGAAGATGAAGTTCGGCCACCATGGCGCCAACCACCCGGTGCAGGACCTCGACAGCCAGCGGGTGATGATCACCTCGCAGAACCACGGCTTCGCGATCGACGAGGCCAGCCTGCCGGCCAACGTCCGCGTAACCCACCGCTCCCTGTTCGACGGCTCCAACCAGGGCATCGAACTGACCGACGCGCCGGCCTTCAGCTTCCAGGGCCACCCGGAGGCCAGCCCAGGCCCCCACGACGTCTCACCCCTTTTCGACCGTTTCGTTGCGCTCATGGAGGCCAACTGACATGCCCAAGCGCACCGACATCAAGACCGTCATGATCATCGGCGCCGGGCCGATCGTCATCGGCCAGGCCTGCGAGTTCGATTACTCCGGCGCGCAGGCGTGCAAGGCGCTGCGCGACGAGGGCTACCGGGTGGTGCTGGTCAACAGCAACCCGGCGACGATCATGACCGACCCTGAGATGGCCGACGCCGTCTA
>JAUIJO010000148.1 GCA_030431185.1 Gammaproteobacteria bacterium
AGTTCGAGATGGAGGTGGTCCGCGACAAGGCGGACAACTGCATCATCGTCTGCTCGATCGAGAACTTCGACGCGATGGGCGTGCACACCGGCGACTCGATCACCGTGGCTCCCGCGCAGACCCTGACCGACAAGGAATACCAGCGCCTGCGCGACGCCTCGATCGCGGTGCTGCGCAAGATCGGCGTGGATACCGGTGGCTCGAACGTCCAGTTCGGCATCAACGCGTCGAACGGTCGCGTCGTCGTGATCGAGATGAACCCGCGCGTCTCGCGTTCGTCCGCGCTGGCATCGAAGGCCACCGGCTTCCCGATCGCCAAGGTCGCGGCCAAGCTCGCCGTCGGCTACACCCTCGACGAGCTGCGCAACGAGATCACCGGTGGCGCGACCCCGGCCTCGTTCGAACCGACCATCGACTACGTCGTCACCAAGATCCCGCGCTTCGCCTTCGAGAAATTCCCGCAGGCCGAGGCCCGCCTGACGACCCAGATGAAGTCGGTGGGCGAGGTCATGGCGATGGGCCGGACCTTCCAGGAATCGCTGCAGAAGGCCTTGCGTGGCCTGGAGACCGGCAAGGTCGGCCTCGACCCCACCGGGCTGGACCTGTCCAGCGAGGCCGACCTGGCGACGCTGCGCCGCGAGGTCAAGGAGCCGGGCCCGGAGCGCATGTTCTACATCGGCGACGCGTTCCGCGCCGGCATGAGCGTGGAGGACGTGCACGCGCTGTCCTTCGTGGACCCCTGGTTCCTGGACCAGATCGAGGAGATCATCGCGACCGAGGCCGAGGTGGCCGATGCCGGCCTGTCCGCGCTCGACGTCGATCGCATGCGCGCGCTCAAGCGCATGGGTTTCTCCGACGCGCGCCTGGCGGAACTGACCGGCACCGACGAGGCGGCGGTCCGTACCCTGCGCCATGCCTTCGGCGTGCGCCCGGTCTACAAGCGCGTGGATTCCTGCGCGGCCGAGTTCGCCACCACCACCGCCTACATGTACTCGACCTACGAGGAGGAGTGCGAGGCGGCGCCGACCGACCGCGACAAGATCATCGTGCTCGGTGGCGGCCCCAACCGGATCGGGCAGGGCATCGAGTTCGACTACTGCTGCGTCCATGCCGCGCTCGCGCTGCGCGAGGATGGTTACGAGACCATCATGGTCAACTGCAACCCGGAGACCGTCTCGACCGACTACGACACCTCCGATCGCCTGTATTTCGAGCCGCTGACGCTCGAGGACGTGCTGGAGATCGCCGAGCTGGAGAAGCCCAAGGGCGTGATCGTGCAGTACGGCGGCCAGACCCCGCTGAAGCTCGCGCGTGCGCTGGAGGCCGCCGGCGTGCCGATCATCGGCACCAGCCCGGATAGCATCGACCTGGCGGAGGACCGCGAGCGCTTCCAGCAGCTGGTCGAGCGCCTGCAGTTGGCGCAGCCGCTCAACCGCACCGCGCGCAACCCCGACGAGGCGCTCCTGCTGGCCTCGCAGATCGGCTACCCGCTGGTGGTGCGCCCGAGCTACGTGCTGGGCGGACGTGCGATGGAGATCGTCTACGGCGACGCCGACCTGACCCGTTACATCCGCGACGCGGTCAAGGTGTCCAACGATTCCCCGGTGCTTCTCGACCGCTTCCTCGACAACGCCGTCGAGGTGGACGTCGACGTGATCGCCGACAAGGACGGCAACGTGCTGATCGGCGGCGTGATGGAACACATCGAGGAGGCGGGCGTGCATTCCGGCGACTCGTCGTGCTCGCTGCCGCCTTACTCGCTGACGCCCGCGGTGCAGGAGAAGCTGCGGGAGCAGGTGAAGGCGCTGGCGAAGTCCCTGAACGTCGTCGGCCTGATGAACACGCAGTTCGCGGTGACCTTCGACGAGGATGGCAACGACACGGTGTACCTGATCGAGGTCAACCCGCGTGCTTCGCGCACGGTGCCCTTCGTGTCCAAGGCCACCGGCCTGCCGCTGGCCAAGATCGCCGCCCGCTGCATGGTCGGCCAGACCCTGGCCGCGCAGGGCGCCACGAAGGAGATCGTCCCCGACTACTATTCGGTCAAGGAAGCGATCTTCCCCTTCGCCAAGTTCCAGGGCGTCGATCCGATCCTCGGACCGGAGATGCGCTCGACGGGCGAGGTGATGGGCGTGGGTCGCAGCTTCGGCGCCGCGATGGCCCGCGCACAGGAAGCCGGCGGCATCCGCGCGTTGCCGGGCGAGGGCAAGGTGTTCATCTCGGTCCGCGACCCGGACAAGCAGCGCGTACTGTCGGTCGCCCGGGACCTGGTCAAGCGCGGCTACGCGCTCGTCGCCACCGCGGGCACCCACGGCTTCCTGACCGGCCACGGGCTCGACTGCGAGCCGATCAACAAGGTGATCGAAGGCCGGCCGCACATCGTCGACCTGATCAAGAACGGCGAGATCGCCTACATCATCAACACCACCGAGGGCCGGCAGGCGATCAGCGATTCATTCTCGATCCGACGCGAGGCCCTGCAGCAGCGGGTGACCTATTCGACGACGATCGCCGGCGCCCGGGCACTGGTGAACTCGCTCGAGTTCCGGGGCACCGGTCCGGTGTGGTCGTTGCAGGAACTGCACGCCGAGATCGGCGCCCGCGGCTGAACCCGCGGCTGAACCCGCGGCTGAACCCGCGGCTGAACGCGGATTCGACCTGTTCCACGGGGTCGGGAAGCAACGCTTCCTGACCCCGGCGGATTCCTGATAGCCTTTCAGTGCACGGTCGTCAGTCGGTGGCGGAGCGCCAGGGTTCGACCCGGGCGGCCTCCGCCTCTGCTTTTTCTGGCGACCCTCACGAAACCAAGGATCACCCCATGAGAGCACCGATCACGGTGAAGGGCGCGCAGCGCCTGCGTGCCGAACTCGAAGAACTGAAGTCGGTCCAGCGGCCGGCCGTCATCCACGCGATCGCCGAGGCGCGCGCCCACGGCGACCTGAAGGAGAACGCCGAGTACCACGCCGCGCGCGAGCAGCAGGGCTTCATCGAAGGCCGGATCAAGCAGCTCGAGGCCGAGCTGTCGCACGCCCAGGTCATCGACGTCGCCTCGCTCAACGCCGGCGATCGCGTGGTGTTCGGCGCCACGGTCGAGCTGGCCGACGTCGACACGGACGCCAGCACCACCTACCAGATCGTCGGCGACCTGGAAGCGGACATCAAGAAGGGACTGATCGCGATCTCGTCGCCGGTCGCGCGTGCCCTGATCGGCAAGAACGAGGGCGACAGCGTCACCATCGAAGCGCCGGGCGGTACCCGCGAGTACGAGATCGTCGCCGTCAGCTACAACGGCTGAGCGATGGCCCGCGCGCGGCTGCTGCTGCCGTCCGCCGCCCGTTTCGGGGGGCAGCGCCTGCACGAGCCGGTCGCGCGCGTGCTTGGCCGCGCGGACGCGCATGCGCTGGCGGGCAGCCAGCAGGCGCGTTGCTTCGAGGTCCTGCCCGCGGGGTGGCCCGCCGCCGCCGTCGGTCGCGAGGCCGATCGTGGCGACGCCGGCAGCCATGCCTGGTTGCGCGCCGACCCGGTCCATGTCCGGCCGGACCTCAATGGCGCCCGGCTGCTGGCCCACGGTGGTGCCATGCAGGTGGAGCCGGCCGACGTGGAAGCCCTCATGCCCGCACTGAAACCTCTGTTCGGCGATGCCGGCGTCGCGCTCGATGCGCCGGTGACGGAACGCTGGTACCTGCGACTGCCGCCGGGAACGGTACTGCCCGGCTTCAGTCCACCCGACGCCGCGCTGGGTGCCGAACTGCTCGAACACATGCCCGGCGGCGACAGCCGGAGCCCGGAAGCCCGGCGCTGGCGGTCCCTGCTCAGCGAGGTCCAGGTGTTGCTGCACAACCACCCCCGCAATGCGATGCGCCAGGCGGCGGGGCGCCCGGCGATCAACTCGCTGTGGTTCTGGGGAGCGGGGCGCCTGCCCACCGAGGTGCGCTGCACCTACCGGCACGTGATGAGCGAGGACGATACCTGGCTGGCCTTCGCGAAGCAGGCCGGCTGCGAGACGTCCGGACTGCCTGCCCGCTGTCCCGGCACCGTCGCCGACCTCCTCGTGGACCTGCGCGACGCGCGCGACCTGGCGCAGTTGCAGGCCGCGTGGCTGTCGCCGCTGTTCGATGCGCTGCATCGCGGCGGGCTGCGCGAACTGTGGCTCGATTGCGAGAGCGGGGAGGGCTATCGCCTGGTGCCTTCCCAGCGCTGGCGCTTCTGGCGCAAGCCCCGCGGTGGGCTCGGCGCATGACGCCCCGCGTCATGGTGCGCCGTCGCGAAGTGCCGGCCGCGGGCGAGTGGACGGGGGCGACGCCGCCCCTGTTGCGCCGCGTCTACGCCGCCCGGAACGCGCTCGACGAAACTCAGGCCCGGCCGCGCCTCTCCCAACTGCTTCCGCCCGACGGCATGTCCGGGCTCGACGCGGCGGCCGGCCTGCTGGCTTCGGCCATTTCCGGGGACCGGCATATCCTGGTGGTCGGCGACTTCGATTGCGATGGGGCCACCGCGTGCGCGCTGGGCGTGAAGGGCCTGAGGCTGCTCGGCGCGCGACGTGTATCGCATGCCGTGCCTAACCGAATCACCCATGGCTACGGCCTGTCGCCTGCCCTGGTGGACGAACTGGCCGCGCTGTCCCCGGACCTTCTGGTGACGGTCGACCATGGCATCGCCTGCAATGCCGGCATCGCGGCCGCCAAGGCGCGTGGCTGGCAGGTCCTGGTCACCGACCATCACCTGCCCGGCGACACCTTGCCGGACGCGGACGCCATCGTGGACCCCAACCAGCCCGGCGACCGCTTCCCGAGCAAGGCGCTGGCCGGGGTGGGGGTGATGTTCTACGTACTGCTCGCCCTGCGTCGTCGCCTGCGCGAGCAGGGCGCGTTCGCCGGCGAGGTGCCGGACCTGGCCGTGCTGCTCGACCTGGTGGCGGTCGGAACCGTCGCGGACCTGGTGCCGCTCGACGCGAACAACCGGGCGCTGGTCGCCGCCGGCCTTCGCCGGCTGCGCGCGGGGCAGGGCTGCCCCGGCCTGAATGCACTGGCGGAGGTCTCGCGGCGGCCGCTCGGGCGCCTCACCGCCGCGGACATCGGCTATGCGATCGGCCCAAGGCTCAACGCGGCCGGCCGCCTGGAAGACATGGCGCTGGGCATCGAGTGCCTGTTGACCGACGATCCCCGCCAGGCCCGCGAGATCGCCGCGACGCTGGACGAGATCAACAGCGAGCGTCGTGCCGTCCAGCAACAGATGACCGACGAGGCCGAGGCCGCCGTGGCGCGCGTCGCACTGGGCGAGGCCGTGCCCGTCGGGTTGTGCCTGCACGATCCGGACTGGCATCCCGGCGTGGTCGGCCTGGTCGCCTCCAAGCTCAAGGAGCGCCTGCACCGCCCGGTGATCGCCTTCGCCCCGTCCGAGCCCGGCAGCGACAGCCTGCGGGGCTCGGCGCGCTCCATCCCCGGCTTCCACATCCGCGATGCGCTCGCCGACGTCGCATCCCGCCACCCGGGCCTGGTCGAGCGCTTCGGCGGCCATGCGATGGCGGCCGGCCTGTCGCTCCGTGCCGATCGCTTCGACGCGTTCCGCGATGCCTTCCAGTCCATCGTCGCCGCGACCCTGCCGCCGGAACTGCTCGCCGCGGAAGTCCTGAGCGATGGGGCGCTGGAGTCGGTCGACTTCGCGCGCGCCAACGCCGAAGCCCTGCGCGATGGCGGTCCCTGGGGACAGGGCTTCCCCGAACCGCAGTTCGACGGCGACTTCGAGGTGCTGGGCTGGCGCGTGGTGGGGGAGCGGCACCTCAAACTCGAGCTCGGGGGCTGCGGCATGCGCCTCAACGCCATCCATTTCGGCGGTTGGAACGGCGAGGAACCGCCGTCCCGGGTGCGGATCGCCTACCGCCTGGAGCCGGACGACTACCGCGGTGGCGATGCCATCCAGCTGGTCGTGGTCCATCGCGAACCGGCCTGAATCACCCGCCCGCGCCCGTCGCGGTCGCCGGGGCGACGACCTCCGCGGCCGCCCGCGGATCCGGACGCCACTTCAGGCCGAAGAAGGGCCGCAGCACGGGGATCCGGCGGATCAGCTCATACCCGCCCAGGCACAGCGCGAAGGTGCACGCCACCAGCAGCGGGCCTTCGATCCACGGGCGCAGGGCCCAGGCCTGGGCGTTGTGCGCCAGCACCACGATGACCGTCTGGTGGAGGATGTAGACCGGATAGACGGCCGGCGCCAGGTAACGCAGGGCCGGGCTGTCGCCCTTGACCCAGTGTCGCGCGAACCCGAGGATCGCCGCGATGCTCAGCCACTGGTTGGCGCCCCAGGCCAGGCGTTGCGCCATGCGCAGCCAGTCGGGCGGCGGGGTGGCATCGTCGTAGTGGCCGAAATAGGCGATGAGGGCGAAGTAGCTGCACAGGGCGAGGCCCAGCGACCAGCCCCGCCAGCGTTCGATCGACGCCCAGGCCTGCGTGGCCCGCGCCAGCCAGAAGCCCAGCAGGAAGACCGGCAGGTACTGCGCGTGGTTGTACCAATCGTCCACCAGCGCGTGGGTGGACTCGAAGCGGCCGACCAGGAGCATGCGCACCAGGCCCAGCCCCAGCGCGGGCACCACCAGCACCGCCGGTCCGGCGAACCAGCGGCCCAGGCGTTCGCCGGTGCGACGCATGGGTCCGCCGGCGAGTTTCAGCGCCGCCCATAGCAGCATGCTGTAGGCCCACAGGTAGGGCAGGAACCACAGGTGGTTCCAGGTCGGCAGGTCCAGGCAGTCGCCCTCGCGGCAGAAGCTGCCGTCGGCCGCGAGGTAGCGCCCCCAGAAGGCCAGGTAGCCATCGTGGTAGCCGCCGGGTAGCTTCTCGACCACTTCGTAGTACGACTGCGGTGGCACCACGACCAGCATGCCGAACAGCAGCGGCCACAGCAGGCGCCGCGATCGCAGGCGGACGAAGCCCTTGGGGCGGTGCTCGAGCATCGAGGCGGTGGCCACGCCGGAGACCAGGAACAGCAGCGACAGCCGCCAGGGCGCGCTGAGCAGCATCAGGGGCTCCAGGAACGGGCCGGCCGCGGGACTTTTGACGTGCCAGTCCCACGTCACGTAGTACATGCCCACGTGGTAGAGCACGAGCAGGCCGAAGGCGAGGGTGCGTACCCAGTCGAGGTCGTAACGGCGTTCCATGGCGGCGTCCCTGTTGGCGATGGCGGCAGCGTCGCGCCCGCGGGCCCACCGGGAAAGCGCCAGGGGCCCGGATGCGCGTCCCACGGGACGAACCGCGGGTCCACGGGGGCCAGCCGGGTCGGATCGCCGGCGCCCAGCCCCTAGAATGCGCGCATGGATTCCCAGCCCGTTCCCCCGCGGCCCCCGGCCGCGCTCCGGCGCACCCTCGAGGTGGCGTTCTGGATCGTCGCGACCCTGCTCAATGGCATCGCCAACAGCCTCACCATGCTGATCGAGGTCCGGCGGGCCGGCCTCGACTACGCTGCGTGGAAGCCCGTTCTCTGGGAATTCTCCAGCGGCCTCGTGTTCCTGGCCCTCGTCCCGGCGCTGGTCTGGTTCACCCGGCGCTTCCCGATCCATCTCGACACCTGGCGGCGCCAGCTGCCCTGGCATGTGCTCGGCAGCGTGGTCTTCTCGGTGCTGCACGTCGTGGGCATGGTGGCGATCCGCAAGCTCGTCTATGCGACCCAGGGCGAGGCCTACGACTTCAGTCCGTGGCTGCGCGAGTTCACCTACGAGTACCTGAAGGACTGGCGCAGCTACCTGACCATGGTCGCCACCATCGAGGTCTACCGCTTCATACGGCGCAGGCTCAAGGGCGAGGCGAGCCTGCTCGACCGGGCCGACGACGAGCCGGCGCCGCCGGCAGGGCAGGTCGAGCGCCCCGAGCGCTTCCTGGTCCGAAAGCTCGGGCGCGAATTCCTGGTGGCGGCCGACGACATCGACTGGCTGCAGGCCGCGGGGAACTACGTCAACCTGAACGTCCGCGGACGCGAGTACCCGCTGCGCAGCACGATGGCCGGCATCGAGGCGCAGCTCGACCCGGACCGCTTCGCCCGCGTGCACCGCAGTTACATCGTCAACCTCGACCGGCTCGAGCAGATCGAGCCGCTGGAGTCGGGCGACGCGCGCCTGCAACTGCACGACGGCACGCGCCTGCCGTGCAGCCGCAGCTACCGGGAGGCGCTGCGCAACCGCCTGGTCCCGGCCTGACCGGCTGTCCCGGCGGGCCGGCGAGGGCGATTGCCTGCTAGAATCAGCGGTCTTTACCAGGTGGTGGTGAGTTCATGATCGAACTGAATCCCGTCCGCCAGCGCATCGCCGACCTGCAGGGTCGGCTGGATGCGCTGAGGGGGTATCTTTGACTTCGACAGCAAGGTCGAACGTCTCGAGGAAG
>JAUIJO010000149.1 GCA_030431185.1 Gammaproteobacteria bacterium
GGCGGTGATTGCGTCGACCGCCGTGCGCGACGCGCTGGAAGATATCGAGCGCCACCTGGAGAAGCACGACGACGCGATGGCGGCCGCACTCGGCAACGGCGCCGCGATCGATGTCTACGACACCGGCGCGGCCGTGCAGGTGGTGCAGGACTTCGTCCGGGCGATCGACGAAGAGGGTGCCTTTACCGAGCGGGGCTGGCTGGTCAATTCCGGCGAGTTCGACGGCATGGACTTCGACCAGGCGCTCGATGCGCTGGCCGCGCGCTTCGAGGCGGCGGGCATCGGCCGGCGCCGGGTCAACTTCCGCCTGCGCGACTGGGGCGTCAGCCGCCAGCGCTACTGGGGGTGCCCGATCCCGGTGATCCTGTGCGCGACGTGCGGCGACGTGCCGGTGCCCGAGGAACAGTTGCCGGTCCTGTTGCCCGAGGACGTCGAATTCAGCGGCGTGTCGTCGCCGATCAAGTCCGACCCGGAGTGGCGCCGGACCACCTGCCCGACCTGCGGCGGTCCGGCCGAGCGCGAGACCGACACCTTCGACACCTTCATGGAGTCGAGCTGGTACATGCACCGCTACACCAGCCCCGGCGCGCCCGACATGGTGGACGCGCGCGCGAACTACTGGATGCCGATCGACCAGTACATCGGCGGCATCGAGCACGCGATCCTGCATCTGCTGTATTTCCGCTTCTACCATCGGCTCATGCGCGACCAGGGGCTGGTCGACAGCGACGAACCGGTGCGCAACCTGCTCACCCAGGGCATGGTCATCGCCGATACCTATTTCCGCGCGAACGCGGACGGCAGCAAGGACTGGATCAACCCGGCCGACGTCGAGGTCGTTCGCGACGACAAGGGCCGGGTCGCCGGGGCGACGCTCAGGTCCGACGGCCAGCCGGTGGAGATCGGCGGCACTGAGAAGATGTCGAAGTCCAAGAACAACGGCGTCGACCCGCGCGAGATGGTCGGCAAGTACGGCGCCGACACCGTGCGCCTGTTCTCGATGTTCGCCGCGCCGCCGGAACAGTCGCTGGAATGGAACGAGGCCGGTGTCGAGGGCATGGCCCGCTTCCTGCGCCGGTTCTGGCGCGAGGTGGTCGCCCACGCCTCCCAGCCCGACCATCCCGAAGTCGACGTGGCCCGACTGGACGCGGGCCAGAAGGCCTTGCGCCGCCAGGTCCACGAGACCATCCAGAAGGTCGGGGACGACTACGGGCGACGCCACAGCTTCAACACCGCGATCGCGGCGCTGATGGAACTGCTCAATGCCGTGTCGCGCTTCGACGACATGGGCGAGCAGGGACGCGCGGTGCGCCATGAGGCGCTGCAGGCCATGGTGTTGATGCTCAATCCGGTGACCCCGCACGTCAGCCACGCCCTTTGGCAGGTACTGGGCCATGGCGAGACGCTGGTGGAGGACGTGCCGTTCCCCGCGGTGGACACGGCGGCGCTGGTGCGCGACTCGGTGAAGCTGGCGGTCCAGGTGAACGGCAAGCTGCGCGGCACGATCGAGCTGCCGGCCAGCGCTTCGAAGGAGGACGCCGAACGCCAGGCCCTGGCCGAGCCCCACGTGGCCCAGCACCTGGAGGGCCTGGACGTACGCAAGGTCATCGTGGTGCCGGGGAAGATCGTCAACATCGTCGCCAATTGAGGCGCCCTGCCACCGCTGTCTGAACGGCGGCGGCTTGCCGCCGTTCCCGGCCTCGTCCAGACTTCACGAATGACCCTACGCCTCCTTGCCGTTGTCCTCGTGCTGGCCCTTTCGGCCTGTGGCTTCCATCTGCGCGATGCGCTCGTCCTGCCGGCGAACCTCGGGCCAGTGAGGGTGGTGTCCGCCGACCGCTACAGCCCGCTCGCGGAAAGCCTGTCGCGCTCGATCGAGCGCGCCGGCGCCGAGCTCGCCCTGTCGGACGAGACCGACACCGCGGTGCTCGACCTGGTGGCCGAACGCTGGGGCGACACCCCGATCAGCGTCGACGCCTTCGGTCGCGCGCAGGAATACAGCCTGCGCTATGCGACGATCTTCGAACTTCGCTCGGCCCAGGGCACGGTACTCGTGCCGCGCCAGGCGGTGGAGCTCTCGCGCGACTACATATCGGTCCCCACCAACTCGGTGGGTACCGAGGGCGAGCGCGACATCCTGGTCAAGGAGCTCCGTCGCGAGATGACGGCGTCCATCCTCCGGCGCATCGACGCCGTGGCCCGGCGCGAGCCGGGCGCGCTGATCCCGGCGCCGGTGTCGATGGAAGGCATGGAAGGCATGGAAGGCGGCACCGTCCCGGCATCGGCCGATGCCCCCGCCACCGGCGTCGATGCCGAAGCAGCGGTCGATGCCTCCGGGGCGGACCTGCCGCCCGATCCGGCGTCCAGCGAACCCCTCGACGAAGGCCACTGACCCGGTGGAACTCAAGCCGGAGCAATTGGCCGCCCGGCTCGAATCCGAGCCCCTCAAGCCCGCCTACCTGGTTGCCGGCCCTGAACCCTTGCGCGTGCTGGAGGCCGCCGACGCGGTGCGCGCGGCGGCACGGGCCCAGGGCATCGACGAACGCGAAGTGTTCGAGGCCGAAGGCAACCAGCGCGAGCCCGACTGGGCGCGCATGGAGGCCAGTTTCAA
Organism: Gammaproteobacteria bacterium; assembly: GCA_030431185.1. Classification (GTDB taxonomy): domain Bacteria; phylum Pseudomonadota; class Gammaproteobacteria; order Xanthomonadales; family Xanthomonadaceae; genus Marilutibacter. The sequence continues at coordinate 2,612 of JAUIJO010000149.1, forward strand.
TGCCCCGAGCCTGTTCGCCAGCCGGCGCCTGATCGAACTGCGCCTGCCGACCGGCAAGCCGGGCAAGGACGGTGCGGCGGTCATCAGCGATTTCTGCGCGTCGCCCGCGGCGGACGTGGTGCTCCTGGTCACCGCCGGCGAATGGAGCAAGAAGCACGCCGGCAAGTGGAGCGAGGCCATTGGCCGTGTGGGCCACGTCGCCATCGCTTGGGCGACCAAGCCGCACGAGATGCCGGAGTGGATCGAACGCCGCTTGCGCAGCCACGGCCTCGCCGCGGACCGCGACGCGGTGCAGCTGCTGGCCGACCGCGTCGAAGGCAACCTGCTCGCCGCCGCCCAGGAGATCGAGAAACTCGCCCTGCTGGCCGGGAAGGACGACGCACCCCTCGACGTCGAGCGCATGCAGTCGCTGGTCGCCGATGCCGCCCGCTACGACGTGTTCCGGCTGATCGATGCGGCGATGAACGGACAGCCCGCCCTGGTCTCGCGGATGCTCGCCGGCCTGCGCGCCGAGGGTGCGGCGGTCCCCGCATTGATGGGCATGGTCGTGATGGAACTGCAGCGCGCCGCGGCGCTGGCGCGGGTCAGCGCGAGCGGCGGCAACCTGTCGGCCGAATTCAAGGCCCAGCGGATCTGGGACTCGAAGCAGTCGGTCTATCGACGCGCGCTGCAGCGGCATGCCGCGCCGCGCTGGGAGGCCTTCGTCGGCGTCGCGGGCAAGGTCGACCGCATGGTGAAGGGGCGGGCGCAGGGCGATCCCTGGCTGGGCCTGGAGCGCCTGCTGCTGGCCGTCGCCGATCCGAAGGCGGTGCGGCTGCTGGTCGCCACGCCGGTCTGAGGACGCGCATGGATCCCTGGCTGGTCTACGGCGGCACCTTCGATCCCGTCCATGACGGTCACCTGGCGATCGCGCGCAGCGGTCGCGATGCGCTGGACACGACGGTACGCCTGATGCCCGCGGCCGACCCCCCGCACCGGGCCCCTCCCGGCGCCAACGCCGTGCACCGCGCGCGGATGCTGGACATCGCCGTGGCGGGCGAGCCCGGCATGCGGGTCGACCGGCGCGAGCTCGAGCGCGAAGGACGCTCGTACTCGGTGGACACGCTGCGCGCGTTGCGCGACGAGATCGGCCCGGAGCGCCCGATCGTGATGCTGCTGGGCGCGGACAGTTTCCTCGGCCTGCCGACCTGGAAGTCGTGGGAGGCGCTGTTCGAGCTGGCGCATTTCATCGTCGCCCAGCGGCCCGGCACGCCCCTCGACGGCGTGCTGCCGGGTGCATTGGCGGACCGCGTGGCGGGACGTTGGGCATCCTCCGCCGACGTCCTGCGCGACGCGCCGTCCGGTCGCGTGTTGCGCCTGGACCAGCCCCTGCACCCGGGGTCCGCGAGTGAGATCCGCCGGGCCATCGCCCAGGGCGACCCCTGGCAGGACAAGCTGCCCCGCGGGGTCGCCGAGTACATCCAGCGCCATGGCCTGTATGGCCTGGAAGCTGAACCGGCGCCCCGCGCGGCCCCGGCTCCGCCTTCCCAGCAGGTATAATCCCAAACCAGCCCCGAACCGTTCCAGAGCCGACCACTTGAGCAACCAAGCCCACGTCATCAAGACCCGCCTTCCCGATCCGCCGCCGTCCGTCGACAAACTGCTCGATGTCGTCCGGTCCGCGATCGAGGAGCTCAAGGGCAAGGACGCCGTCGAGATCGACGTGCGCGGCAAGAGCAGCGTCACCGATTACATGGTCGTCGTCTCCGGCACGTCGACCCGTCACGTCAAGTCGATCGCCGACGAAGTCGTCAAGTTCGCCAAGGGCCTGGGCGTCATGCCGCTGGGCGTGGAAGGCGAGCGCGAGGCCGAATGGGTGCTGGTGGACCTGGCCGACGTGATCGTCCATGTGATGCTGCCCCGCGTGCGGGAGTTCTATGCGCTCGAGCGCCTGTGGACGGTGGGCGACCAGCCGCCGGAGGGCGACGAGGCCGAAGAGGCCGAACAGGCGCAGTAGGCCGCGCGGAGGTCGCGTCCGCCGACCCCGGATACAGAGAGAACGGCGCCCCTGCGGCGCCGTTCTCGTTCCCGCGCATCCTTGCAGTGCGCGCCGGTCAGAGGCCGCCGAACCACCAGGGACCGTTGATGGCCACGGTGATGCCCGGCGTCTGGATGTTGACGAACAGGGTGCGGCCGATCGGGTCCCAGCAGGCGCCGCAGAACTCGCTGCCGCGGTAGTCGCCTTCCGGGACCTGCTTGCCTGCCGCGGCGATCTGGCTGTCGGTCAGCTCCACGTTGTTCTTGCACAGGTACCAGGCCTCGCCGCGACGGGTCAGGCCGAGCAGGCGCGCGCCGGGACCGTACTCGTCCGGGCTTTCGCCGCCGTCCTCGCACAACACCACGCCGCCGCGCGGGCTGACGGTGATGTTGTCGGGGTTGTTGCCGGCCAGCTGGTCGCCGCTGACGTACAGCGCGGTGAGCTGCTGGCTATGGAGGTCCAGCACCCACACCGCGCCATGGCCGCGGCCGCGGCGGCCCTGGGCGTCGACGCCGGTCGCGGTGTCGACGATGAACATCTTGCCGTGGGCGTACCAGATCCCCTCGCCACGGCTCATGCGCAGGCCGCCCTCGGCCCAGCCCTGTGCGAACGGGCCGCTCAGCGTCTCGCCGGCACCGATGTCGGGATAGCCGGACGGCGCCGCGATCGCGCCGAGGTCGGGTTCGGCGATGTCCACCCAGTCGAGCGCGTAGCGGTCGCCCACCGCGGCCACGGTGAGGTCGGCGTTGGGACGGCGTCGGACCCGCGCCGCCTGGAGGCGGCCTCCATTCTCCAGGGAGCCCGGGCGCCCGAAGCGGTCGTTGGGGACGAAGCGATAGAGGCCGGCCTTGTTGCGGTCGTCCTCGGTCAGGTAGACGATGCCGGTGCGCGGATCGACCGCCACCGCCTCGTGGCTGAAGCGGCCCAGGCCCACCAGCGGCCGGCCGGTGGTGCGCTCGGCCTCGGGATGCACTTCGAAGACGTAGCCGTGCTTCTTGCCTTCGCTGGACTGCTGGTCGGTCTTGATCTCCTCGCAGCTCAGCCACGTGCCCCAAGGGGTCGGGCCGCCCGCGCAATTGACCAGGGTGCCGCCCAGGCTGGGCGCCATGTCGACCCATTCGCCTTCGCGCCAGACCAGGTTGGTGGTGCCACCGCCGGCGCGCTGGCCGCCGCCCAGGTCGCCGGTGTCGTACATGCCCGGCGCCTGGATCGGCGCGACCGCACCGCGTTCGTGGTTGCGCACCAGCACGAGTTCCGGCGCGGGCCGATGGCCGCGTCCGCGGCCCCTGGCAGGGCCGCGCCCGCGTCCCGGGAAGCCGGGGCAGCCGTCGGGGTAGGCACGCACCACGGCCATGCCGTCATGGCGGTCCGGGCAGGGCTGGCCGTCGGCCATGGCATCGCCACTCCAGCCGAAGGAGCGGTAGCTGAAGCCGCGCGGCAACTGCAGTAGCGGCAGGCCGGTGGTGAGGTCGGCGACCGGCGCCAGGCGTCCGAAGGGGCCGGGGACCGGTGCCATCTGCACCGGATCGCGGCGACCATGGGCCTGGGCCTGGCGGGACTGCAGCGCGCCGAGGCTGCCAATGGCACCGACCGCCATCGCGGCGGCGCTGCCCTTGAGGACCTGGCGGCGGGAGAGGTCTGCGTCTTGCATCGGGGAACTCCTGCGGGGCTGGGACGGGGGAGTGCCCGATCCTGCGTTGGCGGGATAACGTTCCGATGACGCGGGTGTTGCAAAGTTCCGATACGTGACCCCGGGCCGCTACCATGGCCCCATGAAGGCACGACTGATCGCCGTGGGCGAACGCGCCCCGGCCTGGGTGGCCGAGGGCTTCGAGGAATACCGCAAGCGGCTCTCGCACTGGCTGCCGCTGGACCTGGTCGAGGTCGCGCCGGGGCTGCGCGGCAAGAACCGCGATGCCGCCCGGGCCATGCAGGAGGAGGGCGGGCGGGTGATCGCCGCGCTGCCGAAGCAGGCCTGCGTGGTGACCCTGGACGGCCGCGGCAAGCCCTGGAGTTCCGAACAGCTTTCGCAGCGCCTGGATCACTGGCGCGGACAGGGCCGCGACCTCGCGTTCCTGATCGGCGGCCCCGAAGGCCACGCTCCCGACGTGCTGGCCCAGGCGGACGAGAGCTGGTCGCTGGGCGCGGCGACCCTGCCGCACATGCTGGTGCGGCTGGTGGTCGCCGAGCAGTTGTACCGGGCGGCGGCGATGCTCGCCAACCACCCCTACCACCGGGCCTGAGGGGCGGCAGGGGCGCCGCCCCGGGATCGGTCCTACAGCTTGAAGTCCACCGGCACCCGGCCGATCGCGACGACGGCATGGCCATCGCGCATCGCCGGCTGGAACCGCCAGTGGCGCAGCACCTGCCGCAACGCGGCCTGGTCGAGGTCGCGGTGCCCGCTGCTGCGGGCGATGCTTGCCTCCAGGGGCCGGCCATCGGTGCCGACGGTGATGTCGAGCAGGACCGTGCCGCTGCGGCCCTCGCGCACTGCCCGGGGCGGATAGCGCGGTGCGGGGGCGTCGGCGTAGGCCAGGCGTGCGCCCGCCATCGGCGACAGGTCGGGGGCGCTGTCGATCGACGTCCCGGCGTCCATGTCCGGGGATGCCTCACCGGCCGCTGTCTCCGGCAGTGCGGGCAGGTCGAACGGCGTTTCGTCGGCGACCACGATCGGCGGCGGCTGCCGCAGCACCGGTGCCGGGGCGACCGGCACGCGTTCGGGGACGCGGGGCCTGGCAACCACCGGCGGCGGGGGTTGATGCAAGGTGGGCGGCAGGATGACCGTCATTTCCCGGTCCTCCTCGTCCGGCAGGCTGATCCGCGCCGGCGTCAGCAGCATCATGAGGGCGGCGGCATGGACGACGATCACCCCGGCCTGGGCGAGCACGCGGGTGGCATCGGGCCGCAGGCCCGGCGCCGCGGCGGGGCGGGTGGGGCGCTTCGCGCCAAGAGGGAATGCGTGGACCATGCTGCACCTCCTTCACGGGTTGTGAAGGATCAAACGCGCGGCATGGCGAAGTGGGGTTGGCGACTGGAAGCTGGAAGCGGGGGCGTGCTCCCGCCGGGGACCGCGCGCCGGCGCGACGGAACGCAAGGGAGGGCCGACCCGGCAAGGGCCCGGCCCATCCAGGGACTCAAGGGACTCAACGGTCAGCCGTCGCCCGCCCCGGCCCCCCCCCGTTACCCATCTAGGCCGGGTCGTGGTCCACGTCGCGCGCTGGCGGCGCGTCGACATCCTCGGCGGGATCGGGGGGCGGCGGCTTGCGGCTGTCGTCCTTGTCGTCCGGGTTCTTCTCCGGATAGCCGGGGTTGTGCCCCGGCTTCGGATCGGGTTCACCGCCGCTGTGGCGCGCGTTGGACATCATGCTCAATTCCCGAGTTCGAAGACGATGTCCAGATTGACCGACAAGGTGTTCTCGCCGGGTGATATCGGCGTGTCGAAGCTCTTTTCCGCGCGTGCCATCGCCATCATCGGCATCGGCCGGGCAATGTCCCCGCCTTCGCTGATGCTGACGATCCGACGCACGCGGAGCCCGAGGGTCTTCGCGTACATCGCGGCGCGCTTGCGCGCCTGTTCGACGGCCTGGCGGCGTGCCTCATCGAGGGAGGCGGTCTTGTCGTCGATGTCGAAGCTCGGTCCGTTCACCTGGTTGGCGCCCG
>JAUIJO010000150.1 GCA_030431185.1 Gammaproteobacteria bacterium
CGTTCGCGCGCCTGGGCACGCTGGTGCTGCTCAAGGTCCTGCCCTACCGGGAGAACGACTGGCGCTACCTCGTCTACAACACGCTGACCCGCCAGGTTCGGCGCATCGACGAGATCGGGCAGGCCTGCATCCAGCTGCCGGAGGACCACGGCATCGTCTTCCCGGGCGGCTACTACCTGCAGAACGGCGAGTACAAGGCCTTCGAGCAGGACATGCGCGGCATGCGCTTCAGCCGCTCGGTGCGCTCGCCCAACGGCGAGGACGTGCTGTACGTCTTCTACGAGCCCGTCGCCGGCCGCACCGCGCTGTTCACCTACAACATGATCGAGCGTCGCCTGCAGCCGCCGATGTCGGGCCACGGCATGGCGCGCCTGGACGATGGCCGCATGGTGATCTTCAGCTCCGAGAGCGACGCGCCGACCCGCGTGCACCCGATGCAGGTGTGGGAAACGCCCTTCAGCAGCGACGAGTTCGCCGCGCGGCAGCCCGAGGGCGAGGGCTTGATGGGGCGCATCGGCAACGCCGAGCTGGTGCGCGGCATCTCCGACCTGTTCGGCCTGGTGCGCGCGATCGCCGACGACGAAGTGTCCGCGCAGCGGTACGAGCAACTCGCCCAGGACACGCGCCGCCTGTTCGACCTGCACCACTGGATCCCCGATGCGCAAGGCGGGGAGCTCGCGCCGCTGCTGCACGAGATCGTCGCCACCAGCGAGTCGGTGATCGACGAGTACGAGAAAGTCGAGGGCATCCGGCGGCAGTCGCGCGAGGCCATGGCCGACGCCGCTACCCGGCAGAAGGCGCTCATGGCGCGCCTGCTCACCGAGGACTGGGACAGCGTCCAGCCCTACGTGGAGGCGCTCGGCGCCCTCTCGCGCCAGCGCGGCCACCTGCTTGGCCTGCGCGAGCAGCGCTACGTGGACCTCGACACGGTCGATGCGATGGAGGCCGAGGTGCAGGACGCGCAGGCGCGCATCGGCGAGGCAACGGGGACGTTCCTGGCCAGCGACCGCGCCCTGCAGCCCTTCGCCGATCGCCTGGACGCGCTCGATCGCGACGCGCAGGCGGCCGAAAGCGTGCGCGCGCTGTCCGGCGCCCTGGAGGCCATGCAGGCGATGTCCAACGACCTGGACACGCTGTCGGAGCTGATGGCGAGCCTGAAGGTCGAAGACGCCACCCGGCGCACGCGCATCGTCGAATCCATCTCCGGGGTCTATGCGCGCCTGAACCAGGCCAAGGCGCGGGCCGACCAGCGGCGCAAGGCACTGGGCGCGAACGAATCCATGGCGCAGTTCGGCGCGCAGTTCAGCCTCTTCAGCCAGAGCATCGCCAGCGCCCTGTCGCTCGCGCAGGACCCGGAGCGCTGCGACGAGCAGCTGTCGCGCCTGATGGTCCAGCTCGAGGAGCTTGAGAGCCAGTTCGGCGAGCACGAACAGTTCCTGGCCGACATCCTGGCCAAGCGCGAGGAGCTGCTCGAAACCTTCGAGGCGCACAAGCAGGCCCTGCTCGACGACCGGCAGCGCAAGGCCCAGGCGGTGGCCGATGCCGCCCTGCGCATCCTCGACGGCCTGCCGCGGCGCACCGACCGCCTCGCGGATGCCGACGCGCTGCATGCCTTCTTCGCCGGCGACCCGCTGATCCTCAAACTGCGCGAGCTCGTCGAGCGCCTGCGCAACCTGCGTGACAATGTCCGCGCCGACGACGTCGAGTCGCGCCTCAAGGGTGCGCGCGACCAGGCGGTTCGCGGCCTGCGCGACCGCAGCGAACTGTTCGAGGCCGGCGGCGACGTCATCAAGCTCGGTCCGCGCCATCGCTTCAGCGTCAACACCCAGCCGCTGGACCTGACGGTCATGCCGCGCGGCGACGGCCTGTCCCTGCACCTGACCGGCACCGACTACTTCGAACCCCTCCACGACGACACGCTGGACGACTCGCGCGCGTACTGGCAGCTGTCGCTGGACTCGGAGTCCAGCCAGCTCTATCGCGGCGAATACCTGGCCGGCCTGGTCCTGGACGCGGCCAGCGAGGGGCGCGACGGCCTCGACCTGGACCTGCTGGCCCAGGACGCGGCGAAGGCGGGCGCGCTCGACCGGCGCATCCGGGACTTCGCCGCCCCGCGGTACCGCGAAGGCTACGAGAAGGGCATCCACGACCATGACGCGGCGCTGATCGTGCAGGCGCTGCTGCCGCTGCAGGCCAGTGCCGGCAGCCTCGTACACGCGCCGGCCGCGCGCGCCCTGGCCTGGTGGGCCTGGGCACGACTGCGCGACGACGACGCCGGCGCGCGCTGGCCGGAGCGGGCACGCACGCTGCACGACATCGCGCGCCTGCTCGGTCGGCGCGACGGCATCGATCGCCTGGTCGGGGAGGTCGCCACGGCCATCGGCACGCATGCCGAAGCGGACTCGATGCCGTTCGACGCCCGCCACGCACGCCCCGCCGCCGTTTACCTGGTGGATGCGCTGGCCGCGCGACACCCCCAGTTCCTCGCGACGCGCCACGCCCGCGAACTGCTCGACGCGCTGCGCGCCCGTCTTGGCGAGGGTCCGGCCTGGGACGACTTCGAGCAGGCGATCGAGCGGCTCGCCGACCGCCCGGGTGCGCGCTGGTCGCTGGCGCGCGACGCCTTCCACGCATTGTGCGCCGACCCCGGCCACGCACCGCTGGCGCGCCATGTCGACGAGGCGGTCGCGTTGCTGCTGCTGGCGGGACCGCTGGCGTTGCGCGTCACCGAGACCGACCTGCACGCCGAAGTGGAAGGCCTGCTCGGCGAGCATCCCCGCATCGGGTCCGGGCGCATGCGACTGGCGGTGGACGACTTCGCCGAGCGCCTGCAGTGGCATCGCGAGCACTTCGCGCCGGGGTTCCAGCGTTACCAGGCGCAGCGCCAGGCCGTCGTGGCCCGCGAACGCGAGGCCATGCGCCTGGACGAGTTCAAGCCTCGGCCGCTGAGCTCGTTCGTGCGCAACAAGCTCATCAACGACGTCTACCTGCCGGTGATCGGCGACAACCTCGCCAAGCAGATGGGCACCGTCGGCGAGTCCAAGCGCAGCGACCTGATGGGCCTGCTGATGATGATTTCGCCCCCGGGTTACGGCAAGACCACCCTGATGGAATACGTGGCGCACCGCCTGGGGCTGAACTTCATGAAGATCAACGGTCCTGCGCTCGGCCACGAGGTCCGTTCGCTTGACCCGGCGCAGGCACCCGACGCCACCGCGGCGCAGGAGCTGCACAAGCTCAACCTGGCGCTGGAGATGGGCAACAACGTGATGCTGTACGTGGACGACATCCAGCACACGCACCCCGAGTTCCTGCAGAAGTTCATCTCGCTCTGCGATGGCACCCGCCGCATCGAGGGCGTGTGGAAGGGGCGCACGCGCACCTACGACATGCGCGGCCGCAAGTTCTGCGTGGTCATGGCCGGCAACCCGTACACCGAGTCGGGTGAGGTGTTCCGGATCCCCGACATGCTCGCCAACCGCGCCGACATCTACAACCTGGGCGACGTGCTCGGCGGCATGGAGGAGTCCTTCACGCTGAGCTACATCGAGAACGCGCTGACGTCCAACCCGGTGCTGGCGCCGTTGGCCACCCGCGACCTGGCCGACCTGTACCGCTTCGTCGACAAGGCCCGGGGTCGCGAGTTCTCCGCCAACGCCCTCTCGCACGCCTACAGCGGCGCGGAGATCAACGAGATCACCGCGACCCTCGAGCGCCTGCTTCGGATCCGCGACGTGGTCTACCGGGTCAACCAGCAGTACATCGCCAGTGCGGCGCAGGCCGACAAGTACCGCACCGAACCGCCGTTCCGCCTGCAGGGCAGCTACCGCAACATGAACAAGCTGGCCGAGAAGGTGTCGCCGGTCATGAACGAAGCGGAGCTGCAGCAGCTGGTCGCCGACCATTACCTGGGCGAGGCGCAGCTCCTGACCACCGGCGCGGAGGAGAACCTGCTCAAGCTGGCGGATGTGCGCGGCGTCATGGACGACGCCCAGCGGGAGCGGTGGGCGCAGATCAAGCGCGACTTCCTTCGCAACAAGGCGATGGGTGCCGACGATGCCGATGTCGGCGGCCGCGTGGTCGCACAGCTGGCCGACCTGGTCGAAGGCATCAAGGCCCTGGAGCCAGGCCCTTCACGCACGCCCGGGGCGGACGGCGAAACGGACGCACGCTGGTCGACGCTGCTCTCGTTGCTGGAGCGCCTGGCGTCCCGGCAATCCGAGCCGATGCAGGCCACCGGGGATGGGGCCGCGGCGTCGGAGCGCATGCTCGCGACCCTGGCCCCCCTCGCCGAGCGCCTCCAGGAGCGCGCCGAACAGCAATCCCTGCTGCTGGGGCAGCTGGTCAGCTACCTGGGGCAACGCGACGCGCCGACGGCGTTGAGCGAGACCGAGCGGCAAAAGCAGCTCGAGCATGCCTTGAACGAGTTCGCGGACCGCCTGCACGGCCGCACGCGTCGCTGACCGGGAGCGCGCATGGATTTCGACACCCTCGACCGGGTGCTTCTCGACAGCGTGGACGACCGCCGCCTCGACACCGGGGAGAAGCATGAGTTGCGTGCCATCGGCGCGGAGCTCGACCGCGAACGGGTGCGCTACCTGCGCAACCGGGCGTTCTCGATCACCCGCGAACTGATGGGGCGGCAGCCCGACGACGCGCCTGAACTCCTCAGGTGGCTCGAACAGGTGGTCAGGACGCTGGACGTGGCGGCCGCCACGCCCGCGCTGGAATCGAGCGCCTGCTTCACCCCGGGCGACAGCTGCCTGCGCAAGTTGCGCGAACTCTGCGGCAACGCCCGCCAGCGCATCGACATATGCGTCTACACCATTTCCGACGACCGCCTGCGGGACGCCATCCTCGAGGCGCATCGGCGCGGCGTGCAGGTGCGGGTGATCAGCGACAACGACAAGTTCCACGACACCGGCAACGACGTCGGCTGGCTGCGGGAGCAGGGCGTGCCGGTGCGATTGGACGACACCGCGCACCACATGCACCACAAGTTCGCCATGTTCGATGGCCGCGTGCTCGCCAATGGCAGCTTCAACTGGACCCGCAGCGCCAGCGCGTACAACCAGGAAAACCTCACGGTGACCGATGACGCCCACCTGGTCCGCTGTTTCAGCGGCCAGTTCGAGGCGCTCTGGTCGCGCTACGGGGGTTGAACCCGGCGGCGGTGGGCGGAACGGCCCCGGGGCGGGATAATGGGCGTCCCCGGCCTGCCCAGTCCCTCGTCGAGTCCATGATGCCCGCCACCGCCTACCCCGACTACCCGTTCACCCCCAAGCGCTTCGAGGTGCGACCGGGCATCGGCATGAGCTTCCTCGACGAGGGGCCGCGCGACGGCGAAGTGGTGCTGATGCTGCACGGCAACCCGTCCTGGAGCTACTACTGGCGCAAGCTGGTGTCCGGCCTGGCGGACCCGGCGGCGGGCAAGGCCTACCGCTGCATCGTCCCGGACCACGTCGGCATGGGACTGTCGGACCGCCCGGGCGACGATGCGTACGCGTACACGCTCCAGTCGCGCATCGAGGATGTCGAGACCCTGCTGCAGCACCTGGGCGTGAACGGTCCGGTGACGCTGGCGGTGCACGACTGGGGCGGCATGATCGGTTTCGGCTGGGCCCTGCCGCGTCGCGAGCGGGTCCGGCGGCTGGTCGTGCTCAACACCGCCGCCTTCCCCTTGCCGCCGGCCAAGCCAATGCCCTGGCAGCTGTCGCTGGGGCGCGACTCGAAGTTCGGGGGATTCATGATCCGCTTCTTCAACCTGTTCGCCCGGGGCGCCACGCGCATCGGCGTCGAGCAGCGGATGCCCGCCGCCGTCCGCCGCGCCTACGAGTCGCCGTACAACGGCTGGGAACGCGCGATCAGCACGCTGCGCTTCATGCAGGACATCCCCCTGGGCGAGGGCGACCGTGCATGGCCACCGGTCGCCGAATCCGCCCGCGTCCTGCACGAATACGCGGACCGGCCGGCCTTCATCGGCTGGGGCCTGCGCGATTTCGTCTTCGATCGCCATTTCCTCGACGGCTTCACCGCCGCGCTGCCGCAGGCCGAGGTGCATGCCTTCGACGACGCCAACCACTACGTGCTGGAAGACAAGGCCCAGGTCCTGGTGCCGATGATCCGCGACTTCCTCGACCGGCACCCGGTCTGAGCGCGGCCCGGCGGCGTCAGGCCGCCAGGGGCGCGAGCGGGGCGGGCGGTTCGGACAGGGGCCCGGTGGGGAAGTCCCAGTCGGCGAGCGTCAACACCGGCATGCCGTGGGCGATGCGCGCCTTGTCGCATTGCGGGCTGGCGGCACCGAACTCCCACGACGCCGGGACCTCGCGGCAGACGCTGGGCTTGATGGCGTGGATGCTGCAGCGCGCGCGCACGCCGATCTCCGCGTCCAGGGCGATGCAGCGCGGCGTCTTCGACGACGTGCCCCGCATCACGACGCGGTGCGGGTCGAATTTCTCGGTCAGGTCCTCGGGCACGGTGCCGCCCAGGGTGGGCGTGGTCTCGGACCAGTGGAAGGACACGCGGAAGGTGGCGCAGCAGGCGCCGCAGGTCAGGCAGGGGTGGCGCATGGCCGCCATCGCTCGAAAGGGGAAGAGGGCCCCGGCAGGCGCCGGGTCGCGGAATTGTCGGCTTTTCCGCGACGCGCGCAAGTGCCCCCTGCAACCTCTTTTCCCCCGCGCCCCTTGAGGCGTTCATCGATTCTTCACTCCGCCTTTATCCTCGCGGTCGCAATCTACCTGTTCAGCAGGTGTTAACCCGTCCAGCCAGTCGAAAGAGGAATCGAGTATGGAACTCCGCAAGGCAATCATTGGCCTCGCGTTCCTGGCGATGCTGTCAGGTCCCGCGTTGGCACAGCAGGGCGGCTCGCCCCAGGGGGGAGGCAATGCCCCACCCGAGGTGCCCGGCTTCAAGGGCAAGACCGAGTTGGACGTGCGCGACTCGACCCCCGACTGGACGCCGTTCACGCCCAAGCGGGCGAAACCCGGCTCGCCCAACGTGCTGTTCGTCCTCTATGACGACACCGGCCTGGGCGCGTGGTCGCCCTATGGCGGGCGCATCAACATGCCGACCCTCGACCGGCTGGCATCGAATGGCCTGACCTACACGCAGTGGCATACCACCGCGCTGTGCTCGCCGACCCGTTCCACCCTGCTGACGGGGCGCAACCACCACCTCAACGGCATGGCCTCGATCACCGAAACCGCGGATGGCTACCCGGGCGCCAACGGGCGCTTGCCGGCGCAGGTGACCACCATCGCCGAGGTCCTGCGAGACAACGGATACAGCACCTTCTGGATCGGCAAGAACCACAACGTGCCCGAGCAGGACATCGCCGCCGGCGCCAGCCGCATCATGTGGCCGACCCAGCAGGGCTTCGACCGCTTCTACGGCTTCCTGGGCGGCGAGACCAACCAGTGGTACCCCGACCTGGTCGAGGACAACAAGTTCATCGAGCAGCCCTACGGTCCCGAAGAGGGGTACCACCTGTCGCGCGACCTGGTCGACCAGGCCATCTCGATGCTGCGCGACCAGCAGGCGACGAATCCCTCCAAGCCCTGGTACCTGTGGCTCAATCCCGGCGCCAACCATGCGCCCCACCATGCGCCGAAGGAGTACATCGACCGCTACAAGGGCAAGTTCGACGACGGCTACGATGCCTACCGCACCTGGGTGACCGAGCGCATGCTCGCGAAGGGCGTGCTGCCCGAAGGCACCGTCGACACGCCGATGAACCCGCTGTCGACGGACATCATCAACGAAGCGGACATGGTCCGGCCCTGGGACAGCCTCAATGCCGACGAGAAGCGCCTGTTCGCGCGGATGGCCGAGGTCTATGCGGGCTTCTCCGAATACACCGACGCGCAGGTGGGCCGCCTGATCAGCTACCTGGAGGAAACGGGCCAGCTCGACAACACGGTCGTCATCTATGCCGCCGACAACGGCGCGTCCGGTGAAGGTTCCCCCAACGGTTCCGTCAACGAGAACAAGTTCTTCAACGGCTATCCCGATGAGCTGGAGGAGAACATGAAGTACCTCGAGACGCTCGGTGGGCCGGAGACCTACAACCACTACCCCACCGGCTGGGCTTCGGCATTCTCCGCGCCGTTCAAGATGTTCAAGCGCTACTCGAACTACTCGGGCGGTACCGCGGATCCGCTCATCATCTCGTGGCCGAAGGGCATCAAGGCGCGCGGCGAGATCCGCCACCAGTACCATCATTCGGTGGACATCGTG
>JAUIJO010000354.1 GCA_030431185.1 Gammaproteobacteria bacterium
CTCGACCAGGGTCAGCGGCGTCGAGGTGCCGAACTGGTCGCGGGCCAGGGTGGTCACGTGCGGGTGCGCCGAATCGTTGAGCACGGCCACCTTGAAGGGGGTCTGTAGCCGGGTCGTGGTGGCGAGCAGCTCGCGCCACATCCGGGTGAGCGCTGCCGGCGGCAGGACCGGGGCGGCCCGCGCGGTCAGCCGGCGGATGAGGTCGGCCTCGCGCGAGGGGCGCAGCGCCAGGCCCGTCGCATTGGTCTTGACCTCGGCGATGCGCCGCACGACGGCGATGCGTTCCAGGAGGAGATCGACCACCGCATCGTCGAGACGGTCGATCTCGGCCCGAAGCCGGCTGAGTTCGTCTGCTGCAGGTTCGCCCAAGGGTCGTTTCTCGCACGCTCGCGCTGGATATGGAGGCGCTCACTTACGCCGCGGCGTGGGGCGCGTAAAGCCACAGCCGAAGGCGGCGCACTTGACAGCCGGCCCCTGCCGGCCAAGATGGCGCTCGTGGTGATTTGAGCTGACCGGCTTGCGGCCACGTTAAACAAGCAGCTAAAAGGTCGTGCTTGGCAGGTCTCCTGGCCGCGCGGTCCCGTTAGCCGCCGTTGACGTGGGCGTTCCGGCGGTGTTCTGGAGACGTCTCGTGCCGATCAAGATTCCCAATGATCTGCCCGCCGCAGCGATGCTGGCGACCGAGGGGGTGCGCCTGATCGGCGAGAACGAGGCGCTGCGCCAGGACGTGCGGCCGCTGCAGATCGCGCTGCTCAACCTGATGCCGGAAAAGCCCAAGACCGAGACGCAGCTCGCCCGGCTGCTCGGCGCCACCGCCCTGCAGGTGGAGCTGACCCTGCTCACTACCTCGACCTACCGGCCGCAGAACGTGCCGCTCTCGCACCTGCAGAGCTTCTATCGCCAGTGGGACGAGGTGCGGGACCAGAAGTTCGACGGGCTGATCGTCACCGGTGCCCCGGTCGAGCTCCTGCCGTTCGAGGAAGTGAAGTACTGGCCCGAGCTCGCCGCCATCTTCGACTGGTCCAGGACCAACGTGCATTCCTGCTTCCACATCTGCTGGGGGGCGCAGGCGGCGCTGTTCCACTTCCACGGCGTGCCCAAGTACACCCTGCCGGTGAAGCGCTTCGGCATCTACACGCACTACGTCATCGAGCGCCGCGACGCCGCCCGCCCGGGGCTCTTGCGCGGCTTCGACGACTATTTCCTGGTGCCGGTCTCGCGCCATACCGAGGTGCGCCGCGCCGACCTCGAGGCGGTGCCGGGGCTCGAGCTCCTCGCCGTCTCCAACGCGGCCGGCGCCTGCCTCGTCCACGACCCGCGCCACCGCGAGGTCTTCATGTTCAACCACCTCGAATACGACACCTTCACCCTCGCTGACGAGTACCGGCGCGACTGCGCCAACCGCGGCGACGTCTCCCTGCCGCTCAACTACTATCCGGACGACGACCCGACCAAGGCGCCGCGCAATTGCTGGCGCGCCTACGCCCATCTCCTGTTCGGCAACTGGATCAACGAGATCTACCAGACCACGCCGT